>VBFW01000383.1 GCA_005880525.1 Chloroflexota bacterium
GAGCATTCGCGTCGAGTTGATCGCGACTGACGCGAACGCTTCGTTGATCTCGACCAGTTCGAGGTCATCGGCGTCGAGGCCGGCCTTCTTCAGCGCATTGGCCAGCGCGAGCGCTGGCACGGTGTGCAGCCAGGCGTAGCGCTCGGCGCTCATCCCGTGAGCGACCACCTCGGCGAGTGGCTCGCGGCCGAGCTTGCGCGCTTTCTCCCTGGACATCACCACCACTGCCGCCGCGCCGTCAGAGATCTGCGAAGCGTTGCCTGCGGTAATCGTGCCGTCGCGCTTGAACGCAGGAGCCAGCTTCGCGAGCGACTCCGGCGTCGCGTCCGACCGGATGCCTTCGTCGCGCGCGACCGTCACCGTTTCGCCGCGCCGCGCCGGCATGGTCACCGCCACGACCTCTTCGCCGAGCGCGCCATTCTCCCAAGCGCGATGCGCTCGCTGATGCGACCGCGCCGCCCACTCGTCCTGCTCCTCGCGCTCGATCTCGAGCTCGCGGTTCACCTCGTCCGAGCTCTCGCCCATGTGCTGCTTGGTGAAGGTCGACCACAGGCCGTCGTGCACCATCGAATCGATCATCTCGGTGTTGCCCAGGCGGGCGCCGAAGCGCGCCTTCGGGACGAGATACGGGGCCTCGGACATCGACTCCATGCCGCCGGCCACGACGACCTCGACCTCGCCGGCGCGGATGAGCTGGTCGGCCAGGGCGATCGCGTTGAGGCCGGAAAGGCACACCTTATTGATGGTGATGGCCGGCACCTCCTGCGGGATGCCGCCCTCGATGGCCGCCTGACGGGCGGTGATCTGGCCGGCGCCGGCCTGCAGGACCTGGCCCATGATCACGTAGTCGACTTGCTTGCCCTCCACGCCCGAGCGTTCGAGGGCCGCGCGGATGGCGTGTCCTCCGAGGGTTACGGCGGGCACGTCTTTGAATGCGCCCGCGAACTTGCCAATAGGTGTGCGCGCACCCGCTAGGATCACGCTGGACACAGGGTCAGTCTAAGCGGAGGTGAGCTCCCGGCATGAGGAACGCGCTCCTGGTCATCGACATCCAGAATGACTTCGTCGAGGGGGGCAGCCTGGCCGTTGTGGGCGGCCGCGAGGTGGCATCGAAGGTCTCGCGCCACATCAGACATTTCAAGAGCGAGTACCAGTTCGTTTGCGCGACGCGGGACTATCACGAGGATCCCGGGGACCATTTCTCCGACCACCCGGACTTCCACAATTCGTGGCCGCCGCACTGCGTGGCCGGGACGCCGGGCGCCGGGTTCTGCCCGCCGATTCAGAACCTGGTGCGCGAAAAGCTCATCTCGACCGTGCTGACCAAGGGCCAGCATGCTGCGGCGTACTCAGGGTTCGAGGCTCTGGACCCGCGCGGTCATCCGATGTTCGACGTGCTCAAGGAAGCGCGTGCAAGCGGCGACAGCGCCCTAAAGAAGATCGACGTCCCCACCTGACCTCCCCACCAGTGGGGAGGAATCCCACCTGACCTCCACACCAGTGGGGAGGAACCTTGCCCTTGCCCCCTCCCCGCCTCGCGGGGAGGCTGGGAGGGGATGTCGGAGCTCGCTAGTTACTTCTTGCGGCGGGGCGTCGGGGCGCCTTCGTACTTGAAGGACACGTTCAGCCTTACGCGGTAGGTGCTCACCTTCCCGTTCTCGATGGTGACGTCCTGCCGCACCACCTCCGCCACTCGGAGGTCGCGCAGTGACTTGGCAGCGGTCTCGATGGCCGACTTGGCGGCCGCCTCCCAGGACGTGCTGCTGGTACCCACCAGCTCGGTCACCCGGTACACGCTGTCAGCCATGGCTACCTCCTATGTGTGCTGGATTCGGCGCTTTGATTGTGGCGCAGGTCCGGCAGCAGCGCGGCGAGCTTTTCAGCGCGAGCCACCGGCTCGAGACCAGGACCTCGCAGGTAGATCACCTGCTCGGTGATGCCGCGCTCGAGGAAGGCGCCTGACTGCTGGATGAGCTCATCCGCGCTTTTTCCGTCCCAGTCGTACTGAACCGAGCGGCGGACCTCTGAAGCGTCGCGTCCGATCTCGGCGCAGGCTTGCTCGAGCTTCTCGCTCAGCTCCTTCGTGCGCTGAGGATCGCCGCCTGCCGCATTCCACACGTCGGCGTAGCGCGCCACCAGCCGAATCGTGGTCTCGCCGGAGGCACCGATCCAGATCGGCGGGTAGGGCTTCTGGAGAGGCTTCGGATTGGCGATCGCGTCCTTCATGTGGTAGTAGCGACCGTCGAAATTGGTGCGCTCGTCGGTCCAGAGCGACTTGATGATGCGCAGAGACTCGCTGAGGCGGCCGACGCGATGGTCGAGTCCCTCGAACCCGTACATCTGGTGCTCGATCTCGGACCACGCGGCGCCGATGCCGAACTCCAGGCGCCCGCCCGAAAGATGATCGACCGTCACCGCCTCCTTGGCGAGCAGCGCGGGGTTGCGGTACGTATTGCCGGTGACCAGGCAGCCGATGCGGACGCGCTTGGTCGCCTCCGCCATCGCGGCTTGCAGCGTCCAGCCTTCGTAGATCGGTCTGTCTGGTCCGCCGTCACCGATGGAGGCGAGGTGGTCGAAATCCCACACGTGGTCAAAGCCGCCGTCGTCGGCGATTCGCCACACGGCGCGCAGTGCGTCGAT
>VBFW01000025.1 GCA_005880525.1 Chloroflexota bacterium
GATCACCTGCCCGAGCAGCCGGCCGAGCAGCCGGACGTCACGGCGGAGAGGTGCGGGGATGGCGCGGCGCGCGACAGCTCGAGTCGAGTTCACGTCCTCACCCCTGCTCCCTCTCCCGTGGGGAGAGGGTGCCCAAACTATGGTTCACGCTCTAATGCGGAGAGGGTGCCCAACCCTTACCTACGCACGTGCCGCGTATTCCAGGGCGTCCAGGAGCGCTTCGAGGGACGCCTCGATGATGTTGCTCGAGCACCCGACCGTCGCCCATCGCTTCGACCCCTTGCCCGACTCGACCAGCACCCGCGTCGTCGCCCCTGTCCCGGCCGCTCCGTCGAGGATGCGGACCTTGTAGTCGAGCAGCCGCACGCCCTTGAGCGCAGGAAAACCAGGGATCAGAGCCTTTCGCAGGGCTGCGTCGAGCGCGTTTACTGGACCGTTTCCTGACGCGGCCGTGTGGTACACGTTCGCACCGACTTCGACCTTCACCGTCGCCTCAGCCTGCACCGCGGTGCCGTGCCGCCGCACCGAGGTGGTGAAGTCCACCACACGCCATGGCGCCCGATACTCGGGGTTGAGACGGCGAAGCAGCAGCTCGAAGGACGCGTCGGCGGCCTCGTACGAGTAGCCCTTGTGCTCGAGCTCCTTCAGGTGCTGCACGATGCGGCGCGTCTCGGGGTCCTCTCGATCGATCTCCAGGCCGAACTCGCGGGCCTTGGTAAGCACGCTGCCGCGTCCCGAAAGCTCGGACACGAGCACCCGCTGCTGGTTGCCGACGAGCGCCGGGTCGATGTGCTGGTACGCGTCCGCCTCCTTCAAGACCGCGGCCACGTGCTGGCCGCCCTTGTGCGCAAACGCGCCCTGGCCGACGAACGGCTGCTGATGATTGTCCCCTGCACCATATCCGCGCCGGCCGCGATGCCTTCGATGGAGTTGGCAACCGCCAGCTCGCAATCGTTATGCGTGTGGATGCCGGTGCCGGTGCTCTCGCCAATGGAGGCCAGCCGCTCGATCACTGCCTCGACCCCCGCGCGGATCTTCAGCGGCAGGCTGCCGCCGTTCGTGTCGCACAGCACGACCCACGCCGCTCCAGCCTGCGCGGCGGCGGCGCACACCTCCAGCGCGTAGTCGCGGTCGCGCGCGAATCCGTCGAAGAAGTGCTCGGCGTCGAAGATGACCTCGTGACCTGACGCCACGCCAAACGCGACAGACTCGCGGATCATGGCGAGGTTTTCGTCGAGCGTCGCCTGCAGGACCTTGTCGACCTGCCAGGTGTCGCTTTTGCCGACCAGGGTCCACGTGGGAGCCCCGCTGCGCGCGAGCGCCGCGAGGTTGACGTCGCCCTCGCACGTACCGCCCGCGCGGCGCGTGGCGCCGAACGCGGCCAGTCGGGATCGCTTCAGTGGCGATTCACGCAGGCTCGCGAAGAACTCCTCGTCCTTCGGATTGGAGCCTGGGAACCCGCCCTCGATGTAGTCGATGCCTATGCGGTCGAGGGCGCGCGCGATCAGCAGCTTGTCGGCGACCGAGAACGTTACGAACGAGCCCTGCGCGCCGTCGCGCAGGGTCGTGTCGTACACGACGATCCGCCTCTTCTTTCCGTTTTTTGTTGGTCGAACGGCCATAAAAAAACCTCCCAGCCTCTTCGTGGCTGGAAGGTCCCGCGACATGAGCGCTCTGCGCGCTACGTCGGGGAACCTCCCCTGTCGATAATCAGAGGGCGCCCTGCGCGCGCCCGGCGCACGATCGCAATACCGATGCGGCGAAAACCCATGAGGCGCCGAAGCTTATCGCTTTCTCATCGGCACGTCATGGGTTTGGCGGCCAAATCGCCCGCCGTGTCATAGTGCGCGGCCGACAGGTATCGTCTTGCGCGTGCCAGACCCTCGCGTCATCGGCCTGCTCGTCGCCTCCCTGGACCAACCGGGCGTCCTGTATCGGCTCTCGGAGGTGATCTTCCGGCATGCAGCCAACATCGAGTACATCGCGGGCGGCGCACGGCGGGATGACGTGGCGGAGCTCCAGATCGAGGTCTCCGGAGCCGTCGACGAGGCCGGTCTCGTCAAGGACCTGGAAGGCGTCCAGGGCGTCCAGAGCGTGCACGTGGTTCCGACCTTCCAGCGGATCTATGGCAAGCGCGTGATCGTGATCGGCGGCGGCGCCCAGGTCGGCATGGTGGCGCAGGGCGCGGTGTCCGAAGCCGACCGCCACAACATCCGCGGCGAGCGCATCTCGGTCGACACGATCCCGCTGGTCGGTGAGGAGCAGCTGGCCGACGCGGTGCGAGCCGTCGCCCGGCTGCATCGAGCCCGCGTGCTGGTGCTTGCCGGCGCGCTCATGGGAGGCGACATCTCGAACGCGGTGCGCGAGATCCGTCAGGCGGGGATCATCGTCGTCTGCACCAACATGGCGGGCTCAGTTCCTGACGCTGCCGACCTGGTCGTAACCGACCCGGTGGAGGCGGGCGTGATGGCGGTCATGCTGGTGGCTGATACAGCTCGGTTTTCGATTGAGCACGTCCGGGGCCGAAGATTCTGAAAGGGGCGTCGAGCAGGACGAAGATCGCGATCGCCACGAGCCGATCACGCGCGGCACCGCCCACGGCCGCGGGTAGATCTTCAGCCCGACCACCAGGAACAAGCCGGCGGCTGGGATGGCGGCGTGCTGGATGAAGTACTGGAAGAAGAGGTAGGACGGAAACTGGTTGCCGATGTCCGGCGTGATCACGCCGTTGGCCGTGCCGGCGATGCCCCAGAAGTAGGTGAGCTCGACCAGCAGCGGCGTGCGCAGCCACAACGCAACCGCGGAGATGTAGGCGGCGACATCGCACAGGTGGAGCGGCAGGTCGTTCTGGATCGTGAACGCGTGGTGGGCCGCTTCCCAGACGAACCAGCTCGTCTCGTTGACCACGATGAGGACCGCAAGCGCTCGTGCCGCAGGCACGGTCCACGGGCCCGGGCGCATACGCGCGCCCACCACCAACGCGGCGACCGCCACCGCGATCACGCCGACGGTGATCAGGTGCTCCGCTGAGAGATCCAACGCGCTCAGCGCGCTACTGGCACCTTTTCGGCAAACTCACTCATCTCGTCGAGGCGCTCGGCGACCAGCGAGAAGCCCCGCTGCAGGCGGCGGTAGAAGGTGGGGCGGGAAAGGTGCAGCCTCTCCATGATCACCTCATGGCTGCCGACCTTCTTGACGTAGTAGTCGAGCAGGAGCCGGCCCGCCTCGGCGTCGCGCGGCTGTGATGATGCCGCGAGCTCGCTGATCACGTCGACCAGCGCGGCGCGCAGGTCGGCCGCCGTCGAGTCTCCGTGCGCGATCCCTGCCAGCTTCCCGAGCGGGCTGCGGCCGAGCGCCTCAGGCGTGCCGAGGTCGTCGAGCGCCGCGCGGACGAGCTGCGGGCGTACCGTGCTCGCCGGGTCGCGCGTCCACCTCACCTCCTGACGGACCTCGACCGGCGCCGGAACGGGAGCGGCGGCATTCAGCGGCGCCACGATGGCCGACGGCAGGCCGGCTCGCAGGAGGCGGCCCATCATCCAGCACATCATCGCCGTGGCCACGATCGTCCCGGCCCACAGCGAACGGCCCCACGAACTGTTCATGAGGTTGATCTCGACCATGTAAGCGAAGGCGAAGGTGAAGCCAATGACGCCACACAGTGACGCCGACGGCCGACCCGGCCGGCGCGCGCTGTAGGCGATCCACGCGTCAGCCGCGATGCCGGTGGCGATCATCACCGGCAGGTACTTGTAGTGGAGCTTGCTGGTCGTCACCAGCAGGCCGTTGATGGTGAAGACGAGGGTCATCGAGCCGGGCCTGAGCTTGAAGCCGCTGTTGAGCAGCAACCCGGTCCCGGCGAGGATCAGCGCCTGGGCGAGGATCGCCGCCACCCCTATGTTCTCGCCGAGCCATGCAAGGTTGCCCGTCGGTGCGAAGTCATAGCCTTTCAGCGCATATGGATCGATCAGGGGATGGACGAACTGCGTCGCGAAGGTGAGCACAGATAGCAGGAGCGCCGCTGAGATCAGAGTGCTGAAGCCCGCTGTAGTCTCGCCGCGGCGAGCCGCGGCACGCAGGGGCCCGCTCACCATGACTGCGGCGGCCGCGATCAGGACCAGGCGCGGCGGCGTGAAGAGCGCGTCGAGGCCGACCGACGTGGTGACGAAGGTGGGCGCCCAGTACGCGTTGTCCACGATCCAGGCGGCTCCGAAGGTAAGCGCCGCCGTCAGCGACCCGACGTAGCCGTCGGGCAGGGCGTTATGCCACGGCTTGCCGCCGCGGAGGCCGCGGGCGAAGGCGGCGAACAGCACGCCGGTCGTGGCCAGCCATGCGCCAACCACGATCCCCTGACCGATGTTCCCGGCCGGCTCGACCACCTCGTCCTGCTGGATGACGAACGCGTATGCAGTCAGGTACGCGCCGAACAGCAGGGCGGCAGTCAACAGCACCACGACCGCGTCGAAGACGCGGGGGTTGCCGATGAGTTTGCGGGCGGTCTTCACTGTCGCGTCAGGTCCCGGCAAACCATAAACCCGAAATCACTTGGTTTATGAGACCGATTTCGACACCTTGCTGAGACTGGCTCTGAGACGGGATCCGCGGAAAGGTGCGTGTGTCTCCGGCCACCACCCAGTTCAGAGGAGGAATTCCCGATGTCCATGGATCCCGAGTACGACCGAGTGGCGACACTCGACCACCCGAACGGCCAGGAGCTCCTGCCTCCTGGCGCGGCGCCAGTCGTGGCGGAGCTCCCCGCCCCGGTGATCGAGGCTCCGGCCCCGGTCGCGGAGCCGTTCACAGTGACGCCGGTCAAGCAGGCACGCCAGCGCCCGAGGTGGCTGGTCCCGGCAGCGATAGCGGCCGTCGGCCTCATCGCGTCAGGCGCCCTGGGCTATCTCTTCTACTCGACCAACACCAGGCTGGACGCGACCAGGCAGCGCCTGGCCGCCACCCAGACGTCCCTGGACAGCACCAAGCTCGAGCTGACGAACCTGCAGGCTGACGCCGCCAAGAAGAAGGCGGTCGCCGACTACGTGCTCATGTACACGGTCGACGCCGGCAAGGTCAGCACCGACTACGGCCAGGTCGTCGCATGCAACAGCTACAGCACGTGCCGCACCTCGGCGCAGCAGGCGCTCCAGGACATGCAGGCGTTCCAGTCGGACCGCCAGTCGGCCACCGTGCCGGCCTCACTGTCCGCTTCAGACAGCCAGCTGGGCGACAGCCTCAGCGCGGGCATCGCGGC
The DNA here is from genome assembly GCA_005880525.1 of Chloroflexota bacterium. GTDB lineage: Bacteria > Chloroflexota > Dormibacteria > Dormibacterales > Dormibacteraceae > CF-118. Next base: position 5,246 of record VBFW01000025.1, read on the forward strand.
GCTGCAGGAGCTGATCACCGGCATGGATTCCAACAACGTCAAGAAGGTCGACGACGGATTCAACAAGCTCAACGACTCCATGCTCAGCATGGCCAAGGCTGAGTCGGCCCTCGGGGCCGAGCTGAAGTAGGTCCAGGGTGCGCAGCCTTAGCACCGGAACGGCAGGAGTACTAGCGGCGGCGCTCGCGGCGGGCGTCGCCGCGTCCGCCGGCGTGGCGTGGCGCGTGCACGACAGCGACGTGCGCGCCACGGCCGCGCAGCAGCAGACCATCGCCCGCATGCAGAACGAGATCAACGTGCTGACGGAGCGCGATTCCGAGCAGACCGACTGGTCGCAGCTCGCGGCGCGCACCGAGCCGTCGGTGTTCACGATCTCCACCGAGGCGGGCCTCGGCTCAGGCTGGGTCGTCCGATCAGACGTGAGCGGCTCGGACCTCGTGACCAACTTCCACGTCGTGGCGGAAGCGGTGGCCACGGGTGAGCAAACCGTCGACGTCGTTCAAGCTGACCGCACGCTCAATGGCACCGTCGTGCGAACCGACCGGACCGACGACCTCGCGGTCGTCCACGTCCGGGAAAGGCTCGCGCCATTGAAGCCCGCCACCGCGCGTCCGCGGCTGGGCACCACGGTGATGGTCCTGGGCTCGCCACTGGGTCTTGGCGGATCGATCTCCATCGGCCTGGTCTCAGGCTTTCGCAGCATCAATGGCAGCGATTACGTCCAGTTCTCGGCGCCGATCAGCCCGGGCAACAGCGGCGGGCCGGTGGTCGACTCGCAAGGCCATGTGATCGGTATCGCGAGCGGCAAGTACGTCGGTGACGGCGTCGAGGCGCTCGGATTTGCCATCCCGGTCTCGGTCGCTTGCGCACAGCTCAATGTTTGCGAGGAGACTTGATCGAGATGAGCACCGCCGTGATGGCCGGCGAAGCGAAGGCTTCGACAGGGTTCGAGCGCCTCAGCACGTGGCGCTTGCTCGGCATCAACACCATGTGGTTCGGCCAGGGCGCCCACTGGCCGCCCATCAACTTCGTCCTGCTCCCTTTCATGGCGACGCTGATCGCGGGGGGCTCGGCCGACCTGCTGATCGGCCGCGTCGGCGCGGCCGGCAACCTCTTCGCTCTGCTCGCGCCAATCCTTGCGGGCTGGCTCAGCGACCGGACCAGCACGCGCTGGGGCCGCCGCCGGCCGTGGATCCTGGCAGGCACCGCCGTGAACCTGGTCGGGCTGGGACTGCTTGCGTTCTCGGGCGCGCAGCTGCCGCTCGCCTTCGCCTACATGCTCGTGCAGCTCACCTTCAACCTGGCCGGCGGTGCCTACGCGGCGGTCATCCCCGACGTGGTCCCGCCTGCCGACCGGGGGCGCGCCTCGGGGTTGCTAGGCATGATGAACGGGCTCGGCGCGGTGGCCGGACTGGCCGCTGTCACGGCCGCCACAACGCTCTTCGGCGAAACGCGCACCGGCGTCGTCGTGGGCTTCGCCGCGATCGCGGTGATCCTCACGATCACGACAGTGATCACGCTGCTCGCGGTCGATGAGCCCGCCAATCCGTCCCCGCTCCACGCAGCCATGCAGCTGGACCGAATGGCGGTCGTGACCGGAGTGGCAGCCGTGATCGCAGTGGTGGCGTGGATCGCGTTTCTGTTCATCCCCACGTCGTTGCTGTCGATCGCGGCAGGTCTCACGTGCTTTGGCGCGGGGCTGGTGGCCGGGTTCACCGGCGCGCGTGTGCCGGCCATTCGTGGATTCTTCGTCGCGTTTCGTAACCACGATTTCTTCTGGACGTTCGCGACGCGAGCGTTCGTGATGATGGGCATCTACACGATCTATCCGTTCCTGGCCCTGTACTTCCGCCATGTCATCGGGGTGCACAACCCGAACACGCTGGCCGGGTACTGGGGGCTCGCGGTTCTCGCCGGCGGCATCGTGCCGGCCATCGTCGGCGGCCACCTCTCGGATAGGTTCGGGAAGAGGAAGCTCTTCGTATACGCCTCGGGCGCGCTGCAGGCCGCGGTCGCCAGCGTCCTCCTGTTCGGGCTGGTGCGGTCGGTGGCGCTGATATTCGTCCTGGGCGTGCTGTTCGGCATCGGCTACGGCCTGTATGTCGCGGTCGACTGGGCCATCGCCTGCGACGTGCTGCCCGACCGCGCGAGGTCGTCCGGCCGGGACATGGGCCTCTGGCATGTCGCCTTCACGCTTCCACCGGCCCTGGCACCGGCAGTGTTCGCGCCGATCCTGCACGCGTTCAATCACCCCGGCGACCACATCCTCGGCCTCGCGACCGGCGACTTCCTTGGGTTCCGCCTTGTGTTCGCCGGCGCCGCGATCTGGTTCGTGCTGGGCACTCTGTTCGTCAGCCGGATTCGCAGCGTGCGCTAGCCTTTCGCCGTGGCCTTTATCTCCCGTGGCTTTCGCGGCAAGAGGCGCGACACGGCAAGCAGCTCGCGTGTCCCACCGGGTCAGCACACTGTCAACGACTTCCCGGTCCTTTCCGCAGGGCCCACCCCGCGGGTCGACCTAGCGAAGTGGACCTTCACCGTCAACGGCGAGATCGACGAGCCCAGGACCTGGACCTGGGATCAGCTCAAGGCCCTGCCTTCGGAGCAATTCAACGTCGACATCCACTGCGTGACCAAATGGTCGAAGCTCGACACGGCCTGGAAGGGCGTGTCGGTCGACACACTGATGGACGGCGTGGACACGGCGGCCGAGTACGTCGTCGCGTTCAGTGACGGCGGATATACGACCAACATGCCGCTCGACGAGATCACAGACCACAAAGCGTGGGTGGTGTATGAGTACGCCGGCGCCCCGCTGCATCCCGAGCACGGAGGACCGGTGCGCCTGCTCGTCCCACACCTTTATCTGTGGAAGAGCGCGAAGTGGCTGCGGGGCCTCACGTTGAAGAACCAGGACGAGCCGGGCTTCTGGGAGTCGAACGGCTACAACAACCACGGAGATCCATGGCGCGAGGAACGGTACTGGGGCGACTAGGCTGGAAGATCGGCGAGGTCGCCGAGATCACCGCCGAGACTCCGAAGGTGTCGAGCATTGCCATCGA
>VBFW01000026.1 GCA_005880525.1 Chloroflexota bacterium
GCATCGTCGGCACGGCCCTGAGCAGCGCCACCGCAGTTGGATCGCTCGTGGGCGGAGCCCTCTTTGCGCTCGGCGTGGCAATTCCGTTTCTCGTTGCGGCGGGTGCCGGCATCGTGTTCGCGCTCGCGGCCCTGCCCTGGATGCTGTCGGCCGGCGCCCGACGGCCGGTGCCGGAGGGCGAATCTGCGTGATCGTCGTCTGCGGTGAGGCGCTGATCGACGTCATCCGCAACGGCGACGGCACTCAGCGCGCCACACCCGGCGGCGGTCCGTTCAACACGGCGCGGGCGCTGGCCCGACTCGGGGTTCCGACCGCCTTCCTCGGCCACCTCTCCGATGATGATTTCGGGCGCGAGCTGGCGCAGCTGCTGGTCTCGGACGGCGCGAGCCTGGAGCTGGCGACCATCGGTCATGAGAAGACGACGATCGCCGTTGCGGAGGTCGATAGCGAGGGCCTCGCGGAGTATCAGTTCCTGGTCGAAGGCACTTCGGCGCCGCACCTCACGCCGGACATGGTGCCGGCCAGGCTGTCCCCCGACGTGACCGCGCTGCATCTCGGGACCCTCGGGATGGTGCTCGAGCCGATGGCGTCCACGCTCACCGACTTCGTGCAACGCGAGCACCACGGACGCGTGGTGATGCTCGACCCCAACATCCGGCTCGGTCTGATCCCTGATGACGAATATCGAGCTCGCCTGCAAGCGGTCATCGCGCAAAGCACGATCGTTAAGGGCAGCGAAGCGGACCTGGCCTGGCTCTACCCGAACGAACGCTATCAGTCAGCGGCAGAGCAGCTGCTCCATGCTGGCGCGCGCCTGGTCGTGGTCACCCTGGGCGCGCGCGGAGCTTTCGGCGCCCACCGCGACCTTGGGATCAATGTCGACGCGACGCCTGTCGAATTGGTGGATACCATAGGGGCCGGCGATGCATTCGGCGCCGCCCTGCTCGCGTGGCTGAACACGCATGACGCCCTCAAAGCGGACCTGCACCTCGAGCAGGCCGACCTCGAGTCGGCCCTGGACTATGCCTGCCTCGCGGCCGCGATCACCTGCTCGCGACCCGGCGCCGATCCTCCGTGGAAGGGCGAGATCCCAACTCTTCGCCCCTGAGATCGCGCGAGCGGACGCCGTCGGCGTGGGAGGCCTTGCCGCAGGTGCGCTAGATTTGCTCGCGAAATGGGAAGCGATACCGACCGGCGGACTCGGACTGTCTCGTGGGACGATCCGCTGGCCGTGCTTCGTGCGGCTTCCGGCAGCACGGGCCTCGAGCTGCTCCAGCAGCTCATCGACGAGCGCCTGCCGCCTCCGCCCATCGCGATGACTCTGGACTTCCGCCTGGTCGAGGTTTCAGAGGGCCGCGCGGTCTTCCACGGCGAGCCTGGAGAGTTCCTGTACAACCCCATAGGCTCGGTGCATGGCGGCTACGCGATGACCCTCCTCGATTCGGCGATGGGCTGCGCGATCCACTCGACATTGCTGGCTGGCGAGACGTACACGACGCTCGAGGCGAAGGTGAACTTCATCCGGCCGATCTCAACTGATACCGGCCCGGTTCGCTGCGAGGGCGCTCTGGTGCACCGGGGCGACCGCATCGCGACCGCCGAGGGCAAGCTCATCGCCGAACGGACGGGCAAGCTGCTGGCGCACGGATCGACGACCTGCCTGGTCAAGCGGCAATGAATCTCGTCTGATGGGCAGCTCCTGCAAGCACCTCGGCGAGATCAAGGACGTAAGGCCTTCGGGCCCGGGTTGCGTCGAATGCGTCGCCGCCGGCCTGCACGATTGGGTGCACCTTCGCTGGTGCCAGGAATGCGGCCATGTCGGCTGCTGCGACAACTCCCCCGGCAAGCACGCCACCGGCCACAACCGGACCACGCGCCACCCGATCATCCGCTCCTACGAGCCGGACGAGGACTGGTACTTCTGTTACCCGGACGACCTCATGTTCGAGCTGGCGGACGCGCCGCCCAACCCCTCGCACCCGTAGCCCCGCTTAGCCGGCTCTGAGTGTCCCCTCGCCGACGACGACCGCCTTACCGCCGACTTTGACCTCGGTTATCTCTTTGCCGTCCAGGCCGATGGCGATATGGATCTGGCTTGGACGCCCCATGCGCACGCCTTGATTGCTGACGATCTTTCCGGCCAGCGCCTCCGGCACGATCCCGTGGTGCACGAGGTAGCAGCCGAGCGGGCCGCTGGCGGCGCCGGTCGCCGGGTCTTCCACGATCCCGAATTCGGGCGCGAACATGCGGCTGTGCGCGGTCGCGCTCCTATCGGCGACTGACGGCGAGAACACGAAGAACCCGACGCCGTCCAGACCCTGCTCGCGCTCGACCGCCTTCAGCTTCGCCGCATCGACCTCCGCGGAGTCGACCGCGTCCGCCGTGGCGATCGGGACCATCAGGAACGGCAGGCCGCAGGAGACGACCTGCACAGGCAGGCCGGAGAGCATCGAGCTGGGATCGAGGCCGAGCGCACCGGCCAGGCCGCCGACGTCGCCGATGGGATCGCCGAAGGTCGGACGCTGCTGGTACATCCACGCGAATGCGAGCCTGTCGCCGGTCCAGTCCAGGTCAACACGCGTCGGGCCCACACCGAGCCCGAACACGAAGCGCTCCTGACCCGGCTTGATGACCCCCGTGTGAGCCAGCGCAAACGTGGAGCCGACCGTCGGATGTCCCGCCATCGGCAGCTCGCGCGATGGAGTGAAGATACGCATGCGCACATCGGTCGATGCATCCTCTTGCGGCAGCACGAAGGTGGACTCCGCGAACGCCATCTCGCGCGCGATCCGCTGCATCACGTTGGGGTCGACACCCGCGCCGTCCGTGAACACCGCCAGCTGATTTCCCTCCAGCGGCCGTTCCGTGAAGACGTCGAGGTGGAGGTATCGCAGCGATCTCATCGGAGGAGAGGTCAGCTTACCCTTGAGAGGACATGAGACTTCTTGCGTTCCGGGCGGGGGGCGGCGAACGTCTCGGCGTGCTGCGGCCCGACGACCCGGCCGAGGTGATCGAGCTCGCCGATTTCTCCGGCATGCTCGGGCTCATCGGCGCCGGTGAGCAGGGTCTTGCCAACGTTCGCTCGGCGCTGTCGAGGAGCAAGGTCGCTTCACATCGACTGTCGGATCTGCAGCTCCTGGCTCCGATCGCGCAGCCGCGCGGCAACATCATCGCCATAGGGCGCAACTACGAGAAGCACGCCAGGGAGACGGCCGCCGAAGGCAGCGAGCCCAGCGCACCTACCGTCTTCACCAAGGCGATCACCTCCCTCACCGAGCCGAACGCCGACATCGCGATCCGGCCGGAGATCAGCGACAAGATCGACTGGGAGGTCGAGCTTGGAGTGGTGATCGGACGCGGCGGGGCGGACATCAAGCGCGAGGACGCGCGCCGCCACGTGTTCGGCTACATGGTCCTGAACGACGTGAGCGCGCGCGACATTCAGGCGGGTTGGGGCGGCCAGTACTTCAAAGGCAAGAGCCTCGACCGCTCCTGCCCCACCGGCCCATGGATCGTGACCGCTGACGAGATCGACGATCCCCAGTCACTTGGCCTGAAGCTGAGTGTCAACGGGGTCGTGAAGCAGGACAGCAACACCAGCGACATGATCTACCCGGTCGACGCGATCATCGAATGGGTCTCGAAGGGCATGACCCTGCCGGCCGGAAGCATCATCGCGACGGGAACTCCTGATGGCGTGGGATTCGCGCGGAATCCGCCCGAGTTCCTGCGGCCGGGCGACGTGATGGAGTCCGAGGTCGAACGCATCGGAGTGCTCCGCAACAGAATCGTCAGCTGACGCGCTACACCGGACGCGTGAACGACCGGCGCAGGCGCTCCACCTCGACTCCCGCGGCGCATCCGCGCAGGTGGTCGTTGACTATCCCCATCGCCTGCATGAACGAATAGACGGTGGTCGGGCCGACAAAGCCCCAGCCGCGCTTGCGCAGGTCCTTGCTCATGGCGACAGACTCCGGTGTCGTGCTCAGCGCCGTGAGCTCTGCCTGCTCGAGCAGCCGCTTCCGATGCTTCGGCTCGAACCTCCACGCATAGGCCGCAAAACTGCCGAACTCGTCGACCAGGTCGCCCAAACGCCTGGCGTTGTTGATGGTCGCCTCGATCTTGGCGCGGTTGCGGACGATGCCCTCGTCGCCCATCAGCCGCGCGACATCGCGGGTCGTGAAACGCGCGATGGCGGACGGATCGAAGCCGTGGAACGCCGCACGAAAGTTCTCGCGCTTGCGCAGGATCGTGAGCCAGCTCAGGCCGGACATGAAGCCTTCGAGTGAGAGCTTCTCGAACAACCGGCGGTCGTCTGCGACCGGCCGCCCCCACTCGGTGTCGTGGTAACGGCGCAGGTCGTCTGAATCGCCCCACCAGCACCGTGCGACGCCGTCGGGGCCGATGCTCACACCAGGTGGCGCGACCTTCGACATCGCGGCCTAGCCCTGATCCCACCGGCCGCCGGGCCACGTGTCCGGCAGCACGTATCCCTCAGGGAACGGGTCAGTCGGTTCGACGAACACCTGCGTGATCCCGGTGATCCAGGCACTACCGCGAATGGCCGGAACGATCGCCGGCCGGCCGCCAATCGTCGTCTCGTCAACGATCCGGCCATCGAACCTCGATCCAAGCACGGAGGCGTGGGTCATCTTGTCGCCCGCGCGCATCTTGCCTCTCGCATGCAGCACCGCCATGCGCGCGGACAGGCCGGTGCCAGTCGCCGAGCGGTCAAGCCTTCCAGGCGCGACGACAACCGCGTTCCTGGTGATGGCGCCGACGCCACGCCAGGGCTCGGCGATCTGGACGACGCTGACTCCGCTGATCTCTCGGTTGTCCGGATGCACGCATGACAGCTGCTCGCGCGCGGCCTGGCGGAT
>VBFW01000027.1 GCA_005880525.1 Chloroflexota bacterium
GCCGTCTCGGCATTCGGCGTGCACCTCGATGACGCCCGCCGGCGCCTCGAGTCGCAACGTTGTCTCCGGCTCGCGCATGGCGACCATCCCTGTCTCGAGGAGAACCGTCGCCACGCAGATCGTGTTCGACCCCGACATCGGCGGGTATTCGGTCGGCTCCATGATGATGAAGCCGGCATCGCAGTCGGGTCGATGCGAAGGCACGACGAGGTTGGCGTGGACTGCAACGCTGCCGCGCGGTTCCCGCAGCAGCAGCTTGCGCAACGAATCGTCGCGCGCGAGCGCCTGCATCTGTTCGAAGACGGTCGCGCCTGGCGGCGGGGGCACGCCG
>VBFW01000202.1 GCA_005880525.1 Chloroflexota bacterium
CAACCTCCTCATGACATGTGACGAACGGCGAAGGCGGAACTCGACCGCCTAGCGGCTCTGCTCGCGCGAGTGGTCGACGATCGGCCTGATCTCGACGGTCCCCGGCCAGTCCTTGGCCATCGCCAGCGCTTCGTCCAGGTCCGCGACGTCGATCAAAGCGAAGCCGCCGATCACCTCTTTGGACTCGATGAACGGGCCGTCAGTGACGCTGACCTTGCCGTTCTTCCGTGAGACGGTAGTGGCGGTGGCTGGACCTCTGAGCTCCTCGCCGCCCAGGATCTTGCCGGCCTTCGTGTACTTCTCGAACCACTTCCCGGATTTCTCGTAGTCGGCCATCGCAGCGGCGCGGTGTTCCTCCGGAAGCTGGTCCGCGCCTTCCATCGTGCCGCCGAACAACAGGACGTACTTCATTTCAAACCTCCACCAGCACGACGAACGGACACGGCCCTTTTCGACGGCCCCCTCCCTACCTCCCCCCACGGTGGGGAGGTGATCCGATTCGACATCAGCTGCCCGTGAATTCCGGCTCTTGCTTGGAGAGGAAGCTCATGATCCCGATCGCGGCGTCGGTGCTCAGGGATGTCCGCGCGAAGTTCTCCATCTCGATCTCGAGCGCGTCATGGAGCGGCTTGTCGTAGCCGCGATGCAGCGCGTCCTTGATCATCGCGAACGCAAAGGTCGGGCCTTTCGCCAGCTTGCCGGCGAGCTCGTCCACCGCCGGCTTCAGCTCCTCGGGCGCGACCGCGCGATCCACGAGCCCAGCCGCCTCCGCTTCTTTCGCCGAAAGGCGCGTCGATTCGATGATGAAGCGCTTCGCCTTCGCCATGCCGATGAGCCGGGGCAGCCGCTGCGTGCCACCGGCGCCGGGCATGATGCCGAGCGCCGACTCGGTCTGGCCGATGCGCGAGCGCCCATCCTCGACCATGATTCGGAAGTCGCAGCAGAGGGTGAGCTCGCATCCGCCGCCCTGCGCGTGTCCGTTGATCGCGGCGATGACCGGCTTCGGGCAATGCTCGATGGCGTCGTAATGCTTGTTGACGCGCTTCATGAACGCTTTGATCTGCTCGGCCGCGTCCGGCGCCGTGCGATCGATTGACCCCATGGCAGCCAGGTCGGCGCCGACGCTGAAGTACTTCTCGTAGGCGGAGGCCAGCACCACGGCGCGAACCGATTGGTCCTTGCCAAGCTCAGTGAAGGCAGCGCCCAACTCCGACATCAGGTCCTCGGCGATGGCGTTGATCTTGTTGCGGTGCATGACCACGCGGGCGATGGCGCCATCGCGTTCGACGTCGACGAGCTCGCCCATCACGCAGTGAAGAGAGGGATGCCGCCGGCGACCTCGATCACGGCGCCGGTGATGTAGCCAGCCTCTTCCGTGCATAGGAACCCGATCGTGCTGGAGATGTCCTGCGGCTGGCCGAATCGCTTGAACACGGTGCGCGCCTTGAATCGCGCGTACATCGGGTTCACCGATTCGGCCGCCGCGCCGGCCTCGGACATGATGATGCCGGGCGCGATGGCGTTCGATGTGATGTTGTGGCGGCCTCCCTCGAGCGCTGCCGTCTTCGCGAGGCCGATCAGGGCGGCCTTGGTTGCCGAGTAGCTCGCCTGGCCGAACCCGCCGAGCGTCCCTGCGACGGACGACATGAAGATGAGCCGTCCCCAATTGTTCTCGACGAGGTAAGGCCATGCCTCTCTGGTGCAGTTGAATGCGCCGGTCAGGTTGACGCGCACGTCGCGGTCCCAGAGCTCGTACGACTGGTTGGGAATCTGTGCGGTGTGGTCGAGCGTGGCCGCGTTGTTGATCAGGATGTCGATCTTCCCGAACTCGTCCCTGACCTTCTTGAACACGTCGCGGATCTGGTCGCGGTTGGTCACGTCCATCTTGATGGCCAGCGACTTGCGGCCCATCTTTCGGATCTCTTCGGCGGTGGCGTTGGAATGAACCCAGCCCTGCGACACCGCGACCTGCGCGAGCGTGGAGCCCTGAGCCTCGGCCGTCTTCTGCAGCTCGGGATCGTCCTCGACCAGCACGTCAGTGATGACCACGTCCGCGCCCATGTTCGCGAGCGTCAGTGCGTCCTGACGCCCGAGCCCGCGCGAGGCGCCGGTGACGACGGCGACCCTGCCTTTCAAATCAAACATGGCTGACCCCCGGTTGAACGGCCTGTTTCGTCCATCGGCATCCAAACTCTAACGTCGCCGGGTTGGCGCGGCTTTGCCGCGCCATAGCTCCACGAACCCCTCACGGCTTCCTTGCATCGCAATGCGCGGGGGGTTCCCCACAAGGGGGGCCTGCCCCCCTTGTGCTATCTAACGTCGCCGGGTTGGCGCGGCTTTGCCGCGCCATAGCTCCACGAACCCCTCACGGCTTCCTTGCATCGCAATGCGCGGGGGGTTCCCCGGGGGCCTGCCCCCCTTGTGCTATCTAGCGGATTTTGATTGACGCGCGCGAGCCTGAGATGGCGCGCGAGATGACAAGCCTCTGAATCTCGGCCGTGCCCTCCCAGATCTGGTAGATCTTCGCGTCGCGGAACCACTTCTCGACCGGGTACTCCTTGATGTACCCGTAGCCGCCCAGCACCTGGATGGCGTCGGTAGTGACCTCCATCGCGACGTCGGCGGCGAAGCACTTGGCCATCGAGCCCTCGGCGCGCTCGAACGGCCGGCCCTGCGTCGCCATCCAGCCCGCACGCCAGATGAGCAGCCGCGCCGCGTCGATCTTCATCGCCATGTCGGCCAGCTTGAAGCCGATCGCCTCGTGCTGCCACAGCGGCTTTCCGAACTGCTTGCGGTCCTGTGCGTAGTCGAGCGCAAACTCGTAAGCGGCGCGCGCGATGCCCAGCGCGCCGGCGCCGACGCCAGGACGCGTGGCCTCGAGCGTCATCAGGGCACCCAGCGCGCCGGGCCCGGCATTGTCCGCGTCGGGTTCGCCGCCAAGCCGGTGGTCGAGCGGGATGTGGCAGTCCTCGAGGATGACCTGCGCGGTGTGGCTCGCGCGGACTCCGAGCTTCTTCTCCTTGCGGCCCATCTTCAAGCCGTTCGTGCCCTTCGGAACGAGGAAGGATGCGATGCCCGCCGGGCCCTTGGTGGGATCGGTATTCGCGTAGATGACGTGGTAATCGGCGATTCCGCCATTGGTGCAGAACTGCTTGGTGCCGTTGAGCACGTAGCCGTCGCTCACACGCTTCGCGCGGGTCTTCATCGAGAGGGCGTCCGACCCTGAGTCGGGCTCGGTCAGGCCCAGCCCGCCGAGCACAAGCCTGTCGGGGTTCGTGAACTCGGGCAGCCACCGCTTCTTCTGCTCCTCGGTGCCGCTGGAGCGGATGCCGGCGATGGCGAGCGCCATCGACTGGACGCAGACCGCGATGCCCGCGCATCCCCAAGACAGCTCCTCATTGAGCATCAGCTCGGTGAGGAAGTCGAGGCCCTGGCCGCCGTACTCCTCCGGCAGAAACGCCGCCGGGCTGAGGCCCAGCTTGTGCGCCTTCTTGACGACCTCATACGGGAACTCCTCGGTCTCGTCGAAGTGCGCGGCGACGGGGCGGATCTCGTTGACCGCGAACTCGTGCGCGAGGTCGCGAATCGCCTCCTGCTCCTGCGTGAGCGAGAACTCGAGGGTCATGACGCGCTACGCGCCGCGGCCGGTCACGAACTCGGCCGCGCCCTTGCTGATGATGACGTCGCCATGCTGGTTGACCGCCTTGATCTGCAGCTTCCCCTCCGCGACCTCGTCGGCGGTGAAGGTGACCGTGTCACCCGGTTCGACCATACCCGCGAAACGAACTGACAGCTTGCGCAGCCGCTTCGCGCCGCCCGCTGCCTTCGCGGCGACGATCGCCGCCATGCTCATCTGCAGCATCCCGTGCGCGATCAATCCCGGCAGGCCCACCGACTGCGCGAACTTGGCGTCGAGATGGATCGGATTCATGTCGCCTGACGCGCGCGCGTAAGCCGCTATCTGCTCCTCGCGAAACAGAACCTTCTGCTCGATCAAGCGCGAATCACGAACAGCGCGCGCGAGTGGCACACGGGCTCGCCCTTGCCGGACGTGGTGTCCGTCTCGAACGTGACGAAGCGCATGCCGCGGCGATTGATGTCCGATGTGACCCGAGCCTGCGAGTGGACCTTGTCACCGACCTCTGGATGGCTCGTCCAATCGAATTCCTGCTCCGCGTGGAGCAGGCGGGAGAAGTCGACTGCCGCCTCCTCGTCGCCGAAAAGTTGCGACGCGGTGGCGCCCAGGCAGTACACGGCGGCGTAGGTCGGGGGCACGCCGTCGTGGGGGTCGGCGCCGATGGACCACGCGAACTCGGCCACGTTGTCGGCCTCGATCTCCACGGTGACGGGTGGGTACTGTTTGCCTTCGACCGTCATGCGATCGAGGGAAGCGTAATTTACGCGGGCCTAAGCTCGTCCGGGGCGGACTCGGGAAAGCACCCGCCGCAGCATCATCGGCCGCAGCGACGCCCATGCCTCCATCACAGAAGGCTTGGTCGCCTGCGCCATCTCGGGCGGCGCGTACGCGGCGACGACGAACGCATCGGTGAGCGAATGGAGGTGCGGCGCCGCTTCCGGGAAGGCGCGGCCGAGGCGTTTATCGAGCTCCGTCGGCGTCTCACCTGGCTGGAGCTCGGCCCCCGCCAGGCGCGAAAGCACAAGGACACGACGCCATACCCCCATCACCGTGCGCGGTCTCAGGTAGCGCGCGCCGAGGCCGATGAGCAGCAGGACCAGCGCGCCCAGCACGGCCGCGATGCGCGTGATCATCGTGGAGTCGAGCCAGCGGAACGCGGTCTGGTTGGGGGTGAGCGGTTCGTCCGTCGCGCCGGGGTCCTTGATGCGCGGCGAGCGGGCAACCGGGGTCGTGACCACCGCGGGCACCGGCGAGGGGTCGAAGCAGTGGTTGTCGGTGAAGCATCCGCCCTCCCTCGACGTCGGGCGCGATATCGGCTTGTAGAAGCCGTCGTTGGTCGGCTCAAACGGGATCCAGCCGTAGCTCGGGAAGTAGCTCTCGACCCATACATGTGCGTCCTCGTCCCGGACGATGTACCGATGGGTGAGGTCGTCGTACCCACCCTGGCCGTAACCGCTGACCAGGCGCGTCGGGATTCCCAGCGACCGCAGCATCTCCCCCATCGCCATGGCGAAGTACTGGCAGTACCCCTGATGGGAGTCGTGGAGGAAGTAGTACATCGTGTCGGTTCCGGCAGGCGGCTGCTTTGGAGTCAAGGTGTACGCGAAGGTGTTGCTTCGCAGGTACGCCTCGATCGCACTTGCCTTGTCATAAGGATTCGTCGCGCCGGCCGTGATAGTGAGCGCGAGGTCGTGGATGTACTTGGTGGCGTACGCAGGCCGGTAGCCGGTGGGGGGCAACGTCGAATATGGCGCCAGCCAAGGGCTGTAGTCGGTGCCCGCTGTGCGCAGCTCATCGCCGGAGACGTCCGGGTAGCCGACCAGAACGTTGTACAGGCCCCTGGAGCTGAATGACGGACCGATGGCGGTCAGGCGGTCGACGGTCGCAAGCTGCACGGCGAACATGCCAACTGCCGGGACCAGCGCCTCGTGCGCCACGGCGGGCTTGTCGATGCCGTAGAACTGTCCCAACGCCCTGGGTGTAGTCCGTATCGCCGAAGGTCCATGTCGGAATGCCGGTGGGGTCCAGCTCCGTGACGCTGGCGTTGACGCCGCGGAAGTAGTACGGGCCCGGGTATGGGCCGGCGGTAAGCGCGTACGTGAACACCGGCGTGCTGGACTTGGTCAGGCTCCTGTTCATCTGGACCACCTGACTGAAGCCCGTGACGGCGCTGCTCCCTTGAGTGGTGCCGCCATGCGAGGTCCCCACCTGGTTCAGCTTCGCCTGGATCTGCGCCCAGTTCTTGATCATGCTCGACTCCATCGTCGCGGTGCGGTCGATGGTTGAGAGGGGCGGCAGAAAGATGCTGGCGATGAGCAGCGCCGCGGTCACGACCAGTCCGGTCTCCCAGAAGTCCCAGCGCGCGTCGCCGGTCATCTTGATGCGGGCGGCCACGGCCTTCTCGATCGACGCGGTGTAGGTCGTCCAGAGCAAAAGCCCCAGCGTCAGCGCCAGGAAGAAGAACGTGTAGCCCTGCTGGTTGGGCGTGTTGAGCACGTTGGTCGAGAAGGCGGCGGCGCCCGGGATGAGGCCGATGAGCGGCTGCCGCCACCGTACGACGCACCACGCGAGCCACCCGCCGGTGATCCACATGAGCAGCGTGATCACGAAGCCGACGAAGGCCTGGTCGCCGAATGCGAAGCCATTGAAGACGCGGATGATCCACACCTGCACGAGGCCAACACCTGTGGGGTCAAGGGGGTGTTGCTCTCGGAACTCGTGCGCGGTAGTGATCACCGCGACGACGGGCCCGGCGGCCAGGCCGACCGCCACGCACAGCCACGCGGGCAGTCGCGTCAACGCGAGCAGAGCCATCAGAACGGCGGCGCCGAGCGCGACGAACGGGACGGCGTCGATCCCGCTCGGCACCCAGGACGCGGAGACCGTCGACCTCGCGATCGTGACCGCGAGCGCAAACACCAGCACGGCCGACCAGAGCGTCGAGGCCGGGACCGCGGCGCGCGCACGTTCCCACCTGGTGGCCGGCGGGCCGTCCAGCTGCAGGCTGCCCCTAGGCGATACGGACTGCATCTCTCGTCCTCACCAGCCGCGCGAAGTCGTCTCCCTTGCGGACGACGTAGAGGTCCACGTCTTGCCCGAGGTCGAAAGTCGGATTGCGATCAGCCCCGCCGAAGCTGGCGGCGTCGATGTAGAAGACGATCAGCGTCGTGCGCCGGCCGCGCACCGCCTGGAGCAGGTGCACCCAATCCGGGTCGGCGCTCGGTGTGATCACAGCGATCGCGCGCCGCGGCAGCCGGCGCACCTTGTCCCAGGCAAGCGCCTGGCGCAGCGACGTGCTGCCATCGGCCTGCGCGATCGCGAGATAGTCGAGGATCAGGCGGTCTTGCTTGATCGCCCTGTGCGGCTGCAGGAACGTGCCGCGAGCGTCGTTGGCGATGATTCCCACCTCGCGGCCGCGGCTCGACACCTGCGCGGTCATCGAGGCGGCAAGGCTCACGGCGTACTCGACGGTGGACTCCTCGCCCTGGCCGACGTGCACCTTGCGGTCGAGGTCGAGAAGGATCCAGATGTCGGTGGTCAGCGGCTGCTCGAAAGTCTTCGACATCAGCCGGTTGTGGTGAGCCGAAAGCGCCCAGTGGATGCGGCCGAAGCTGTCGCCTGTCACGTAGTCCCGCACCCCGCCGGTCTCCGGCGGGTAGTCGGCCCATGCGCCTGACGCCGGCGACGACCCAAGGTGCTGCGCGCTGGTGGTCATCAGGTCCGGGATGGGACGGATGCGCGGGTACACGAGGATTGAGGTCCGCTCCTTGAAGCGACGCTCCTGGCTGAAGAGGCCGAATGGCTCGACCACACGTACGGAAGTCGGACCGAAGGTCATCCAGCCGCGACGGCGGTAGGCGCCTCGCTCGCGCCACGTGGTCGGCTCACCGCCCGCCGACACGACGCGACCCGGCTGGTAGCCGGCCACCTGGCCCAGGTCGCGGACCTCGACCCACGGCGCGGGGACCCAGCCGCTGCGCGAGATCGTGAAACTCTCCTCGAACTGGTCGCCGACGGTAGGGATGCCAGGGTCGAGATGGCGGGACAGGCTGATGCGTCGAGCCGTGTAGCGCTGCCACAGCCACGCCAGCACGAACAGGAGGATCAGGGCGTAGGCCAGGGTGTAGCCCGGCTTCACCCCGAGCAGGAACGTGAACAGGAGGAGCAGCCCGAGCGCGAGTGCCAGCGCGACCTTACTCATCAATCAATTTCCCAGCGCGGCGGTCAGGCCGGGTTCACCCCGGCCGTCACCCAGGCGTGTCACCTTCCAGGCGCCACCCAATCGCCGCCAGGCGAGGGGGGTTCGTGGGGGGATCCTGATCCCCCCGCGCCGTTAGCCGTCGTAGGCCATCTGGGGTACGTGTTCCCGCTCAAGCAGTCCCGCCACCAGCTTACCGGCGCTCTGTCCCTGCATCTCCGCGTTGGGCCGAAGAATGATGCGGTGGGCGAGCACCGGCTCGGCCAGCACCTTGATGTCGTCAGGGAGCACATATGTGCGTCCGAGCAAGGCCGCGTACGCCTGGCTCGCGTGGTACAGGTTCAGCGTTCCGCGGGTGCTCGCGCCGAGCGCGACCTCCGGGCTGGTGCGCGTGCGGCCCACCAGCCGCGAGATGTATTCGCGCAGCTCCGGCTTCACGAAAACCTCACGCACGGCGCTCTGCGCGAGCTTGAGCTCGTTGGGCGAGACCACCGGCTGCAGCTCGAGCATCGGTGACTCCACCTTGTGCTGGCCGAGCAGGTTGGCCTCTTCCTTTTCCGACAGGTATCCGAGCCGCACCTTCATCAGGAAACGGTCGAGCTGGGCCTCGGGTAGTGGGAACGTGCCTGAATACTCGACAGGGTTCTGCGTGGCCATCACCAAGAACGGCTTCGGCAAGTCGTGCGTGTCGCCGTCGATGGTGACCTGGTGCTCCTCCATCGCCTCCAGCAGCGCGGCCTGGGTCTTGGGGCTTGCCCGGTTGATCTCGTCCGCGAGCAGGATCTGCGCGAACACCGGCCCGGGCCGGAACTCGAACTCGCCTACCTTCTGGTTGAAGGCGCGGACACCGGTGACGTCCGAGGGCAGCAGGTCTGGCGTGAACTGGATGCGGCGGAACGTGCAGTCGAGGGAGCGCGCGAGCGACTTGGCGAGCATGGTCTTGCCCACGCCGGGCACGTCCTCGATCAGGAGGTGGCCTTCACACAGCAGAGTGACCAGGCAGAGCCGAACCTCGTCTTCCTTGTTGACGATCGCCCGGCCGACGTTGGACATGACAGCGTCCGAAACTCGAGTGACGACGTCTGACGCCATCAGGCCCCGCCCCGCATTATCCGGATTATAAGTTCGGTCTTCCGTAGCAAGGATTTATACGCATCCATGGAACATTCGGTTCCGCGTCGTTACCAATTCGGGCTTCCGGCCGTCATGTCGGTGAGGGACGAGGTGAAACGCGCGCTCGCGGCGGTGCTCCTGCTGGCGGCAATGGCCTGCGGCACGACTGTGCCCGGCACCCCGCTGAACCAGTACCAGCTCAAGTTCCGGATCTTCGATCAGTTCGGTCCGCCGGCGTTCTGCGATCCGGACTTCTACCCCATCGCGCGCGCAGGCGGCGAGCAGGCCAGCGCGCAGTCGAACTACGCCCAGATCCGAGACAACGGGGAGCTCTACTCCGCCATCGTGGAGCACGAGCACCTGCCCGCGGTGCCGGCCGAGCTCGACGACGCGCAGAAGCTGACGCTCTACCGCGCATTCAAAAAGTTGCGCGCTCTGGTACTTCAGCCTTCGGGCACTGGCCATGCGTTCGACTACACCGTCGAGGGCACGTACATGCGGGTCAGCGGAACCGTCGCCGGCGACGGCACGGTGTCGGTCGCGTCGAGATCGCAGGGCTCGCGACCCAACTGCCCGATCTGCCTCTCGGCCGCGACGCATATCGCGACGCCTGCCGGCGATGTGGTCGTGACCGCGATCCACGTCGGCACGCTCGTCTGGACGCAGGGCGCTGACGGGAGCCGCGTCGCAGCGCCCGTGATCGCGGTTGGCAGCACGCCGGTGCCCGCGGGCCACCTGATGGTCCATGTCATGCTCGCCGACGGGCGACAGCTGTGGGCGTCGCCAGGTCACCGCACAGCGGATGGAAGGCCTCTGGGCTCGCTGGCCGTGGGCGACGTTGTCGATGGCTCGCGCGTTGGCGGCTGGGAGGTCGTGGCCTACAGCGGCGACCGGACTTACGACCTTCTGCCCGCCGGACCGACCGAGTTCTACTGGGCCGGCGGAATCCTTCTGAGCAGCACGCTCAGCGAGCAGCGCGCCTAGGAGACTTCCTCTTCCTCGACGAGCCTCAGGTGACCGCTCACGTTCAGTCCCAGGTGACGCGCGAAGAAGCCCGCGACGCGCTCGACGTACAGCGGCCGGTCGGCGAAGTACGCGCCCGCGTGCGGCGCGCCCTGCACGATCCAGATCTCGCGTGGCCCGCGGTACGCGTCGTACAGACGGCGGCTGTGGTTGACGTTTGTGATGCGGTCCGCGCCGCCGTGAATGAAGAACAGCGGTCGCGGCTCGAGCGAGCTCAGAACGGATATCGGGCTGCAATCGGCGAGCTTGCTGCCGCTGCGCGCGCGCAGCATCAGCCCGGCGAGCCACACGAACGGCGTGCCCGGCAGCCGCGCTCGTGTGCGCACGTTCTCGATGAGCAACGTGCGCAGGTCGCTGAAGGGACTGTCGAGCACCAGCGCCTCGACACCCGGCTCGCCGGCGGCGCCGAGCAACGAGACGACGGCGCCCATCGAATACCCGAGCAGTCCGATGCGTGCACGCGGTATGCGTTTGCGCGCGAAGGCGATCACCGCCTGCAGCTCCAGCACCTCCTTGATGCCGAAGGTGATCGGCGCGCGGTCGCTGCCAGACATGCCGCGGTAGGAGTAGACGATGACGTTGAAGCCCTTGCGCCACAGAGCGATCGAGATCCCGAGTGCGCCCTGCCGCTGGCCCTTGTGCCCACCCGACACGATGACCGTCTGCGGCGAGCCGGGCTGCCGGAAGTACCACGCGCCGAAGTTCACGCTGTCTGCGGTGACCAGCTCGGCGTCCTCGTAGTCCGCCTGGAACTCGAAAGGAGTGAAGGTGAGATCCTCGAGACCAGCAGGCCGCACCGGCGCGAACGCGCGGTGGTACACGACGTAGGCGATGGCGATGTAGGTCGCCAGCAGGACAAGGACGATGAGGACCGCGTACTGCATCGAGCTACCGATTGGAACTTTACGTTCTGGCCGCTTTGGCCGCGCGTCCAGCCCGATTTTCCTCGTAGCGGGCGAGCACGAAGAGCATCAGGCTGAGCCGGTTCAGCCAGCGCAGGACCTGCGGGTTGGCCACGCCGCCCAGGCCCTCGAGCGCCAGCGCGCGCCGCTCCCCTCGGCGGACGATCGCGCGCGCCAGGTCGAGCGCGCCCGAGGCAGGAGTGGAGCCGGGCAGCACGAAGCCCTCGGGCATCGTGACTGCGTCCTCCAGCTCAGTGGTCACCGTTTCGAGGCGGCGGACGTCCTTGGCGCTCACCTTGGCGAAGCTCTTGCGCGATTTGGGATTGGTGCCGAGCTCGGCCCCCAGGGCGTAGAGCCCTCGCTGCAGCTCCTCGCAGACCTCGCGCACATGCGCGTCATCAGAAAGGGCCTTGGCGAGGCCGAGAGCGCTCGACGCCTCGTCCAGGGTGCCGAACGCCTCGATGCGCGGATCGTCCTTGCGGACGCGCCCACCACCCAGCAGTCCAGTGGTTCCGTCGTCGCCGGACGCGGTCAGCTCGAGCATCCGCTTTTTGCGCGGCATGCTGCTTACGAGAAGATCCGGCTCAGCTCGTACAGATCCTGCGGCACCCGCCGTGTCTCGGCGATCACGTCGGACAGCGCGACCACCTGCACGCCGCCGTCGCGCCTGATCGGGATGACTCCGCTCTTCCCGGCCATGATCAGGTCGGCCGCACAGGCGCCAAGTCGCGTGGCCCAGATGCGATCTGACGGCGAAGGGGATCCGCCTCGCTGGAGGTGACCGAGCACCGTCACCCGCGTCTCGAACCCGGTCTCGTGCTCGACGCTGCTGGCAAGCAGGTCACCGACGCCGCGCTTGGCGAGCCGCACGTGACCGAAGGCGTCGGCGTCGCCCTCGCGCGACTCTGCCTCGACGCCCGGGATGCTCACGCCCTCCGCGACGACGATGATGCTGAACAGCTTGCCGTCGCCGCGCCGCCGGTAGAGGTGCGCCACCACCTCTTTGAGGGTGAGCGGGAATTCAGGAATCAGGATCAGGTCGGCGCCGCCGGCGATGCCGCCCATCAACGCCACCCAGCCGGTGTCGCGACCCAGGACCTCGACCACCATCACGCGGTGATGCGCGGACGCCGTCGTGTGGAGCCGGTCGAGCGCGTCGGTGACCACGCCCACCGCCGTGTCGAAGCCGATGCAGAAGTCGGTGACCGACAGGTCGTTGTCGATCGTCTTGGGCACGCCGACTGTGGCAAAGCCCGCCTCGTGCATCGCGGCGGCAACGCTGAGTGTGTCGTCGCCGCCGATCGCCACAAGCGCGTCGATGCCGCTGTGCCGCAACGTGCGCATTGCGGTCGTGACGCCGTCCTTGATCTTCAACGGGTTGGTGCGCGACGTTCCCAGGATGGTGCCGCCCAACGGCAGAATTCCGCGCACGTCCTGCGCTGTCATTTCGCGAATCAGCCCGTCTTCGAGGCAGCCCGCCCACCCATTCTGGACGCCGCTCACGTGATGCCCGAGCTGGAAGGCGCGCCGCGCCACGGCCCGGATGGCAGCGTTCAGGCCGGGCGCGTCTCCTCCACCGGTGAGGATCCCGATTCGCACCGACTTACTGTAAGGCCCAAGCTCGCGGCCAGACTCTCAGGCGTCGCGCCTGCAAGCGATGGTAGAACGACGTCCGCGCGGCTCAGGTCCTGGCCGGAGGTGATGACATTGGGGACCGCGACGCAGAGCATCCCTGCCGCCTTCGCGGCGAGCACGCCGTTGGGCGAGTCTTCGATCGCGACCGCCTCGCCGGGCGCGATGCCAAGGCATTCGAGCGCCGCCAGGAAGAGATCCGGCGCCGGCTTGACCTGCTTGACGTCGTCGCGGCAGCGGATGCATTCGAACAGGCCCAGGATTCCGAGCCGCTCGAGGTGGTCCCGGACCCAGCTCTGGCTGGAGCTCGAAGCGACGCCCGTCTTCAGGCCGATGCCGCGGGCTGCGGCCGCCAGCTCCGCGACGCCGGGCAGGACCGCCTGCTCCAGCACGAGCTCGGTGCGCCGGCGCATCCGCTCGTCGAGCACCTCCTGCGTAAGCGCCCGGCCGAGTCGTTCTTCGAGGTTGGCGCGCGGGTCGAACGCAGCGTTCGAAGAGCCGACGGTCTGCATCCAGCGGTCGAAGGGCAGCTCCTGGCCGTGCGCCGAGTAAACCTCGAGCCACGACCGGTAGATCGGTTGCTCAGTGTCGAGGATCAAGCCGTCGAAGTCGAACACGATGGCCCGCAAGTTGGGTCTTACCTCCATACCAAAGGCTTAGTATCGCCGCACATTTCAGTGCCCGAGAACGACGCCGAGATCCAGTCCACCAAGCGTTCGGTTGCAGCAGGTCTGCCACCCGGTGTGATCGTCGTTCTGCCTGGGTTTGCCCTGGTCGCGCTGGTCGCGATGCTGGTCATCCTGTTCGGCTTCCTGGACGCCAGCCACTACACGACCCTGGCCAATCTCTTGACGCCGGACCCGGCCGCGGCTGCTGGCACGGTCTCGCTCGCGGGCGGCGCCGAGGGGGTGACCTTGAGCATTGTCATCCTGGTCGTCTTCTACGGGATCCAGACCACCTCGTCGCGCTACTCGCCGCGCATCATCGACATCTTCACGCGCAACCCGTTGAACGCGCTCGTCTTCACCTTCGCGCTCGCGTCGATCCTCTACACGTTCCTGGTGCGCGCGGAGATCCGGCCCAACTACGTGCCGATGTGGAGCGTGGCGCTGGCGGTGGTGTTCGCGCTCGCGAACTTCGCCATCCTGCTGCCGTACGTCATCTACATCTTCGACATCATGCGAGCCGAGAGCCTCATCAAAGGCATCCGCAAACGGGCGACTCGCGACATCCGCAAATCGGTGACTGGCAGGCGCCGCCGCGACAGCGTCATGACCTGCATCTCGCAGATCACCGACATCGTCTTCGGCTCCATTCAGCTCGGCGACGTCCCCGTGTCGATCAACGGCGTCGAGGCCCTCAGCCGGTTCGTGGCCGACGACTACCTCCGCGTGAAGAAGAAGCTGCGGCCGGAATGGTTCCATGTCGGACACTCGGACCTGCCCGGCGCGTCCGACCAGATCCTGGCCGAGGTCAACCGCGCGCACACATGGGTCGAGTACTTGATTCTTTCGAGCTTCGTCGACTTCGTCGGGCTCACGCCCGTCCACCGCAAGGAAGCCGTGCACGCGATCGCCCTGGCGACCCGCGACATCGGGCTCGCGGCCATCGAGGTCGGCGACCCTGAGGTCGCGGACCTGACAGTCAGGTTCTTCAACACGTACCTGCGCACGGCGATCACCCGCACGGCGCCGACATTCGCGTCGTCGATGATGAACGAGTACCGGCGACTGGCCATCGGCGCGCTCGAGTGGCGTCCTGACATATCGGTCGAATCAGCCGCGCACCTGCTGCGGTACGGACGCCACTTCGACGAGTCGGGCATGCCGGCCATCTTCGGCGCCGCGGCCGAGGACGTGGCTGACCTCGCGATCGAAGCGCAGGGCCGCGATCCCGAGGTGACGCGCCGCCTGGCGCTGCTGCTCGTGCGCAACCTGCAGGACCTGATCCCCAACGCACGGCCCATCGGCCTCAACGGCCTGTTCAAGGCCGTCGCGAAGCTCGCGTTCTGGGCGATGGCCTCAGACGCCAAGGACGTGAGCGGCATCCTTGTGGAAGGCATCGCATGGGCGCCGCCAGACTTCGTGGACGGCGCGCTCAACCGCATGGAGTCGATGCAGTCGGGACTGTTCTGGGAGGTCAACGAGCGCGTGATCGCGTTCGACTGGGTCGACGAGCCACTGCGCGCGCAGATCCCACGGCTGCGCGCCGCGCTGAAGCGCGCGCACGGCGGTGGCGGAACTGAGGAGCTCGCCCAGGAGCCGACCGCGTCCATGGTCATGACAGACCTGATCGCGCCGACGCAGGTGTCGCTCCCGGTCATGCCCGCCAACGGCAAAAAGGCTGTCGTGACCGAGCAGCAGGGCGTCAACACGCCGGCTCAGTGAGAGGCGCAGGCGGAAGCCTCCTCTTCCTCAGCCAGGCCGACATCGTCCGTTTGCTCGACATCGACAAGCTGCTGGAAGCCCTTGCCGGCGCGTTCGTGGAGCTGAGCGCCGGCCGAACCTCGGTGCCGCCGCGGATCGCAGCGCGAACGGCGAGCGGCGGCTTGCTCGGAGCCATGCCCGGCTACATCGCCGGCGTGCTCGAAGCGAAGGTCGTTTCGGTCTTTCCGCAGAACCACGCGCGCGGCCTGCCGTCGCATCAGGGTCTCATCGCGCTGTTCGACGAGGACACCGGCGCGCCGCTGGCTGTGATGGACGGCGTGGCGATCACAGGCATCCGCACCGGTGCGGCCGCTGCTCTCGCCGCCCGGTGGCTGGCGCGGCCGGACGCGACCACCCTGGCGATCCTCGGGGCGGGGGTGCAAGGGCGCTCGCACCTCGCCGCGTTCCCGCGCACGCGCGACTTCAAAGAGATTCGAATCGCGTCGCGCAACGTCGCGACCGCCGAAGCGCTGGCCGCCGAGAATCCGCGGGCCAAGCCGGTCGCAACGTTCAAGGAGGCCGTGCAGGGCGCGGACGTGGTGTGCTGCTGCACCGACGCGCGTGAGCCGGTGCTGAAGTACGAGTGGCTCGTCTCCGGCGCTCACGTCAGCTCGGTCGGCGGAACGTTCGGGCCCGAGCTCGACGCCAAGACCATCGGCGCCGGAACGATCTTCGTCGAGTCGCGCGACGCGGTCCGGCAGCCGCCGCCCGCCGGAGCGCATGAGCTGCAGGGCCTCCGGCCCGAGTCGGTCACCGAGATCGGAGAGGTCATCGCGGCCACGCAGCCCGGGCGGAGCGCGCCCGACCAGCTCACCGTGTACAAGTCCTCCGGGCACGCGGTCGAGGACGCTGCGGCCGCGCGCCTGGTGTACGAGCGCGCTCTGGCCGAAGGCGCCGGCCAGCGCGTGTCGCTCTAGAAAGCGATCGCAGCGCGCTTCGGGTAGAGGACGTTGGCGCGGCGGGCCGCCTCGGCGACGGTCGTCGCCGGAACAGTCGTGAAGCGGGTGACGCGGCCCCTCTCGTAAACCGCGACCCGCCACGGCACGAGCTCGCGGCCATCCTTGCCGACGATCCTCACCGCGCCCTCGTAAACGGTCATCTGGCTATGAACCGTAGCCAACCGGCCCTGGCGTGGCCATCCTGGAAATCAATGAGCCCGGGCCGTGGATATCCACGAAGGTGGCCAGTGCTGACATCCCCACCTGACCTCCCCACCAGTGGGGAGGAAGGCCAGGGCTGACATCCCCACCTGACCTCCCCACGAGTGGGGAGGAAGGCCAGTGTTGACATCCCCACCTGACCTCCCCACAAGTGGGGAGGGACGCCAGAGCTGACATCCCACCTGATCTCCCCACCAGTGGGGAGGGAGCCTAGGCCAGGACCTCCTGGCGCTGCTTGAGGTGACCGATCGCCTGCGTCCTGACTTCCTGGAAGCCCTCCTTGAGGCCTTTGCGCAGGATGCGGGCGCAGGCGGCGGCGGAGTACAGGCGCGGGATGAACACGAAGTCGGCGCCCGCGTCATAGAACTTCAGCGCCTGCGGGATGTGGTCGGTGGTCAGCACGACGCGCACGTTCGGCGAGTGCGTGCGGACATTGCGCAGCAGCCTCAGGTTGCTGGTGCCGCGAAGAACGTCGTCGGTGATGCTGGATACGACGAGCTCTGCGTTTTCGATTCCCGCGTGGTGAAGCGTGTCCACGTGCGCGATGTCGCCGTAAACGACCTTGATGCTCCGGCGCCGCAGCTCGCGCATGACGGTCGGGTTGAAGTCGATGACCAGGATCTTGCTCACGAACTCCTTCGACTCCTCGACGTCGCCCTCGTGCTCGAACTCGTAGAGGATCGAGCTGGCGTCGCGGAAGAAGCCGAGGAAGATGACCGGGTAGCGGCCCTCGGCCTCGGCCGCCTGGGCCTTGTCCGCATCGAGATCCTTGAGGCCGACGGCTTTGAGCGCGTTCGTCAGCGTGTTCTGGATGAAGTGGCTCGCGTTGATCATGTACGTCGAGGCCACCGACGTCACCGCGAAGGTGAGGATTACCACGGTCAGGATGTCAGTGCCGATCTGGTGCGGATTCATGGACACGCCGAGAAAGGCGATGACGATCGAGAACTCGCTGACCTGCGCAAGGTTGATCGCCGGCACGAGGCTGTTGCGAAGCCCCAGCCGCAGCGTGTAGAGAATCGGCACCACGACGACGCGACTCACGATCACGAACACCGAGGCGCCGAGCACCAGCAGCAACACCCGAGGCGTCGGGACAGGGATCTGCATTCCGAGCGCGACGAAGAACAGCGTCACGAAGAAGTCGCGGATGCTCGTCGCCTTGGCCATGACGTCGAGGTTGTAGGGAAAGGTCGACAGGCTCACGCCGGCGATAAGCGCGCCCATCTCACGCGAGAGCCCGATAAAGCTCGCGATGCCCGCGAGGAAGAAGCACCACGCGAGCGCGGTCACGAGGACGAGCTCAGGTGCCTTGGCCACCGACCGGAAGAGGTACGGCAGCACGTATTTGGAAAGGGCGAGGCCGCCCACCACCAGCAGGGCGCCCTTCCAGAGCGAGAGCGCGAGCGGCAGCAAGTCAGGGTTCGAGATGTTCGGCTGCACCGCGAGCATCACCACAGCCCACAGGTCCTGGATGACGAGCACCCCGAGCGTGATGCGACCCGGAAGCGTGTCGAGCTCCATCCGGTCGTTCAGGATCTTGACCACGACGAGAGTGCTCGAAAGGCTCATACACGCCGCCAGGTAGAGCAGCGAGTAGTCGCCGCCGCCGACGTGGGCGCCGAGCAGCGCGAAGTAGCCAAGGCCAAGCGCGATGCAGATCGGCACCTGGAGAGCCCCCGTCACGAGCATCGGTGCACCGGCGGCGGCGAGCTTCTTCAGGTCGATCTCGAGGCCGATGACGAACAGCAGGAGAATGAGGCCGATCTCGGCCACCGTCTGGATGCTGGCGAGGTCGGTCACCCAGCGAAAGCCGATGGGGCCGATGATGACGCCGGCCAGCAGGTAGGCGAGGATCAGCGGTTGGTGCAGCCGCCAGCTCACCAGCGCGAGCAGCGCGGCGGCGGTCACGCAGATCGCGATGCCGGAGAGGAGGTCTGTGGGGATCGTCACGTGACGGCTGCGTGCGAGTCGATGTTGCCCCAGCGCTGCTCGAGCGCAGGCAGGTCGGCCGGATCGCCGGCGATGAGGAAGCGCGGGTGGTGGACGCCCTCGATCAGGGCTGAGGCCTGCTGCTCCACTGCCTGCTTGCCGGCCTCTGGAGGAGTGCCGTCGCCCATCCACCGGCCAAGCCCGCGCGAGCGCGTGTTCTGCCCGATCTTCGGCGCCTTCTGACTGAGGCAGAAAAGCGAAACGTGCACGCCGGTTCCCTTCGTCTGCAGCGTGAGCCCCTCGGTGAACGCGGCCAGCGCCGCGTGGCCAGTGTCGTAAGGAATCGTGTTCGCATCGCCGGGATGGACCCCGCCGAACGAGACGATGTTGATGATGTGACCCGAGCCTCGCTCGGTCATGTGGCTTAGGAAGCCGGTTGTCGTGCGCACCGCGCCGAGCAGGTTGGTCTCGAGCATCCACGCCCAGTCGTGGCTGGAGATGCGATCCAGCTTGCCCTGCAGCAGAACGCCGACGGCGTTGACAAGAATGTCCACCTTTCCCATCGACTTGATCGCACCATGCACGAGCGAGCGCACCGATGCGTCGTTGCGCACGTCAGTCGAAAGCGCAATCGATCTCTCGGCGGTGCGCAGCCGGAGGATGTCCTCGACCGTGCGATCCATGCGCGGCGCGTCGAAGTCTGCAACCACGACATCGGCGCCCTGACGCGCAAAGCCGAGCGCGACCGCCCGGCCGATGCCACTGCCAGCACCAGTCACCACCCCGACCTTGCCGGACAGCGCGCCTGAATTCATGCGCGGCAACTATGCAACGAGCGGCTCCCGAATTGCCATACCTTGAATGCCGCATGGCTCGAGGTGCCCTCGTTGCGATCGGGCTGGTGATCCTGGCCGCGTGCGGCTCAACCGGCTTCGCGCTCATGGGCGCGACCGTCGACGGGACCTATACCTGCGCGGTCGGATCGGCCAACACCCAGTACGACCTGCACACGAAGATCTCGGCCGACAACTCGACCTCGAAGTCCGTGGACGTGCAGTCGATCGACGCCGTGCTGGTGGTGTCGGCGGTTCACGGCCAGTGGCAGCAGGCGGTCGGAACCAGGTACGACGCCGGCAAGGTGCCGTTCGCGCCACGCTCGGTCGGCGCCGGCTCGAAGGCCACGGTGACTGCCACGATCCCGAGCGCGTGCACCAACGCGCAGCATCAGGGCACCAGCGACGACTATGCCGACTACTCGATCCAGCTCACGGTAGTGACGTCGGCGGGCACGTTCCACCTGACCAGCCAGAACAAGCACCGCATCGTCGCGCCTTAGTGCACCCGGCGGCGGTCGGCCGCAAGCGATGTCGACGATCGCATTCCCAGTCGCACGCGCGCGGCGGCGACAAGCTCTGGATCGGCCCGCGAATCGGGGCCGGCGCTCAGCCACCTCAGTCCCGCGAAGCGGCGGACTGTGAAGTTCAGGACCGCGACGAATCCGGCGTCGGCGTCGGCCTTTTGCGCGGGGTCCTCCGTGCTGCCGATCCACAGCCGCGCCATGCCATCACGCCGGGCCTGCGCAACCATGCCTTCCAGCAACGCGCGGTAGTGGCCGCGCCGGCGATGCTCCGGCAGGGTCAGGCAGTTCCAGATGTACGCCTCGCCCGCGTCCGGTGAGATCTCGACCCCGAGCTCGCCGATCCACTCGGTTGTCGTCGAGAGCCAGCCGTAGCTGACCACCTGGCCGGCTTCCGTGACGGCAAACGCACGGCAGCCGCGTTCGAATCGCGGCGCCACGCGATCGCCCTCCTCGCCCATCGCAGCCACGAGCACGCCGGCTGAGGTGGAGGTGACCTCGACGAATTGGGTCGCGCGAACGGAAGGCGGCGGACCTTGTCGTTTGAGGTCCGCCGCCCAGAGCTTGCTTCGGATCAGAACCGGAAGTGCAGCTTCCGGATGGTGTTGATCACGTCCTCGTCCCCGCTGGCCGAGCCGCCCGGGAATCGCTGGAAGAACGTCAGCACCGCGTCGGCGGCGTTGTTGAAGTGGATGAGCGCGTCAACGCCCTCGAAACCGCCCTTCTCCGGCTCTGACGACCACTTGCCGTCCTTGACGGTCGCGCGCCACTTGCCGCCCCAGGCCCCGTCGACCTGGATGCCATATGTGAAGTCCTGGCCCTTGGCGACTGGCTCGTCCACCGTGTACTGCCAGAAGATGAACGCGTACGGCAGGATCAGGCCGGCCGTCGCCTCGTCGATCGTGGCGAGCTTATCGCCGAGCCCGTACTCGATGTCGTAGGGATGGACGCCGTAGTCCATGATCTGGAAGGTCCCGTAGAAGCCCGCCGGCACCGGCCCCGCGAACGGGTGGTAGACCAGGAAGCTCTCCCACTCCTGCGGCGTGAGCTCGTCCAGCATCTTGTCCAGCTTCTGCGCGTCTTTCTTGAACCGGTCGAGGGCCTCTTCCCTGGACAGCTTGCGGAAATCGAGCGCGTGGTCGTTCAGCGTCTCGCCCATCACCGGCAGCCCGAGGGCCGTGCCCTCCTTGCCGGATCGCGCGGCGTCCCAGTTCTTGAAGTAACCCTCCATGACGTCGATCATGTGGCCGACCAGGTCACGCGTCTCCCAGCCGGTGCACCGCGTCATGACATTCCAGTTCTTGGGGTCGGAGACCATGCGCGTGAAGTTCTCGCGGTCGCGGCGCATGACGGTCATCACCGTCTCTTTGCCGTCGGCCGACATCGGGTTGACGGGAGCGATCGTCGCGGTGCTCATCAGCTGCTAGCCCTCCCTTGAACGAGATTGGTCGGAATGACGATCGGAGTCAGCGTGTCGTCCAGCCTGTCGCGCCGGACCTGGAACCATGGCGGCAGGCTGAGGCTCGAGCCCAGCGCCTCAGGCTTCTCGTCGATGGTGAACCCTGGCGAGTCGGTCGCGATCTCGAACAGCACGCCGCCCGGCTCGCGGTAGTAGATCGACTTGAAGTACCAGCGGTCGATGACCGGCGTGACGTTGCGGCCGGCGGCCACCAACGCCTCGCGCCACTCCGCCTGGTGCTTGTCGTCCGGTGCCCGCCACGCGACGTGGTGCACGGAACCGATGGATTCCTCGCCCGCCGGCCCTTCCGGTGACTCGACGAGGTCAAGGATCGAATCGGGCCCGCCCCCGCCTGTCTCGAAACGGGTCCGCCGTCCGTCCTGCGCCTTCTGACGAAAGCCCATCGTTTGGGTCAGAAAATCGACAGAGGCCTGAGCCTCGGCCACGGTGAGCGTCACCGAGTGGAAGCCGCGGATCGCGTGCTCGTGGGGCACTGGACCTTCGGGCCACGCAGTGAGGTTCAGCGGTGAGCTGCCGGCCACCAGGTCGAGCTCGATGCCGTCGGGGTCATGGATGGTGATCACGTCGCCTTCGAAACGCGTCGCGCGGGACGACTCGATGTGCAGGTCGCGCAATCGCTTCACCCAGAACCCGAACGACCCTTCAGGAATCGTGAAGCCGACAGTCGTCACCTGGCCGCTGCCCGTGCGCCGCTTTGGCCAGGCGGGCCAGCCGAAGAAGGTCATCGCGGTCCCCGGCGAGCCGAGGTAGTCGCCGAAGTAGATGTGGTACGTGTCAGGCACGTCCTGGTTGATGCTCTTCTTCACGAAGCGCAGACCGAGCACGCCGACGTAGAAGTCGACGTTCTTCTGAACATCGCCTGTGATGCTGGTCACGTGGTGAATGCCCGGGACGGCGGCAGGCAACGCGCTGACCCCCATAACGGATGGTTGCGACCGAAACCTATGCTAAGCCCTCCCCACCGCGTGGGGGCGTTCAACGCTTTTGTGCACAAAAGCGGGTTATGCGGGCGGCGAAACGTGATTTTGTGCACAAAAGCGGGTTAATCAGGTGGGGGGCTCCGACGCCTCTTCCTCGACCCGGGCCCAGATCTCAGCAGCCATGGGTTCGCGCACCTCTTCCTGCAGGTGCGCGACCAGCCCGATCGCGCGCGCCATGACTGCGAGGCCGCGGCACACCTGCCACGGCAGGCCGAGCTCGCTGGCGATTGCGCCGATCGCGCCCGTCGCGTTGACTGTCAGCTCGCGGCCGAGGCTGCGCGACGCCTCCTCCGCCACGACCTGCATCAGCTCGACGTAGCGCCCGGAGAACCCGTTGGCCTTCGCCACCTCAAACAGCCGCGGCGTCCGCGGGTCGATCGGCTTGTGAATCGGGTGCCCCAGCCCGGGAACAGCTCGCTTCGCCTGCCTCTGCCTGGCGACGATTCCCTCAGCGAGCGTCTGCAGGTCAGCGTCGTCGCCGGCGTCCTTGAGCGCCTCCTGAAGAATGCGCGCGACCTCCTCGGTGGGCCCGCCGAACCGGTCCCCCATCCCCAGCAGGCCGGCCGCGACCGCCCCCTGCAGGGCTTCGGGCGCGCCCAGGTAGGTCATCCGCGCGGCGATCGCGCTGGGCGTCACGCCGTGCTCGACCAGCGTCACCGCGATCGCGTTGAAGACGATCGATTCCTGCGGTGTCGGAAGACTGCCCTTGAGCTCGAGGAAGGCGAAGTCGCCGAGCGACACGTTGCCGATGAGCTCGGTCAGGTCGTGGCCGCGCACGACGACCCTGTCGGGCGAGCTCCAACCCATTTGCGACCGTAGCTTCTTGCGGGTCACGTCTTCCTCGTCAGGCGAGTCTTGTACGAGGCCTCGCCGAAGCCCGACTCGGTGATCAGCTCGACGCGACACCGAAATGTGAGCGTCGCGCGGACCGCCTTTTCGATCTCTTCCTTCAACCCGGCGTCCGCCGAGGCGCCGTCCGGGATCTCCACCTCGATCGGCACGGGAGGCTCGACGCTGACGTTCGCGCCCTTCCGCACAACCCGCGCGCGACCCGTGACCCGTGGCCTGAACCGCGCGACCACTGCCAGGATCGCCGACGGGTAGACGTTGACCCCGCGCACGATGAACATGTCGTCGCGCCGGCCGATGATGCGCATGCGGAACGTCGCCCGTCCGCAGCCGCAATCGCCGCCGTGAACCTCAACGAGGTCGCCACCCAGGAAGCGGACGACCGGATGGGCCTCTCGCGTCAGATGGGTGTAGGCAAGCTCGCCGATTGCGCCGGGCTCGATGGTCATGGGCTCGCGCGAATCCGGGTGCACCAGCTCCGCCCATACGTGCCCGCCTCCGCTGAAGTGCATGCCCTGCCGCCCCGGGCATTCGCCGAACAGCGACGGCGCGATGTCGCCGATACCCATCACCTCGTTGACGAACGCGCCGGTGACAGATTCGATGTGATCGCGCACCGCCGGAATGCCGCCGCCCGGCTCGCCACCGGTGACGATGTGCGCGAGCGATTTGACGTGTTCACCGCCCGCCTCCAGCCGGTTCGCAAGGTACTGCGCGAACGAAGGCGTGGTGAGCAACGTGTCGAAGATGCCGGCGCGCATGCCGAACAGGACGCGGTCCGCGTCGCCCGGCCCGAGCGGGACCACGCGGGTCCCGATTCGCGCCAGCACGAAATAGGTGTGGCCCGCGACGAACGGCCCCGCGCCGAACGTCGACAGCACGCTGTGGTGGTCATGGATTCCGGACGTGTAGTAGGTGCGCGTGCCGATGGTCGTCCACATCTCGATGTCGCCTGGCGTGAGAGCGAGCACGCTCGGCGCGCCCGACGTGCCGCTGGTCTGGTAAACGCGCTTGACGCGCTCTTCGGGCACGCAGAGGTTGGTGCCGAAGGGCGGCAGCTCGTCGATCGCCTCCTTGAGGTCTGCCTTTGACGTCAACGGCAGTCGGCTGATGTCGGTCAGGCGGACGAGGTCGGGTCCGATGCCGGCCTCACCAAACCTGCGCCGGTAGAAGGCCGAGCTCTCCATCAGGTGCCGCCACTGCTGCTCCCACGCAGCCTCCCCTCGCGCCAGCGCCTGGGCGTGGTCTTCGGTCTCCACCTCGCGGTCCCATATCCAGTCGCGGTCGCAGGTGTCGCCGGGCAGCCGGCCGGTCGCCTGATCGGCGGCTTTCATGCGAGGGGCGGCCCGTCCGGCATCTGGGCGGCCTCGACCCAGGTGCGCAGGTGCGCATCAGCCAGCTTGCGCGCGCCCTCG
Source organism: Chloroflexota bacterium (assembly GCA_005880525.1). GTDB lineage: Bacteria > Chloroflexota > Dormibacteria > Dormibacterales > Dormibacteraceae > CF-118. Next base: position 24,105 of record VBFW01000202.1, read on the forward strand.
TACGGCCCCGCCGGATCGGCAAGGGCTTCGCGCGTCAGCTCGCGTACCCGGTCCTCCACGACTGCGATCGCTTGCTCCGCGCTGGTGACGCTGTCGGTGACGTATCCGATGGTCGCGCCGGAGTTGCACACGTAATCTGCCAGGGCGATGATGCCGCGGTCCCACAGGACCTCGAGGCCGCGCCTGGTGTACGGCACGTTCGCGGCGGGTGCGACGACCCTCGCCTGCAGCGCCTTCGCACGCGCCTCGTCGATGACGCCGATTCGGGCGCCCGGCACCAGGAGATCGGAACCGACCTCGAAAAGCTCCGACGCCGGGCTTACGGGCTCGTCGAGATGCTCGACCAGGTGATCGCCGTGCTCGGCGCGCAGCCGCAGCAGCTCCTCGACGTCGAACCCGGCTGCGCGCCGCACGCAGCCGTGGATGGTTGAGAACGCGATCAGCCTGGCGCCGCGCCGCCACGTTTCCAGCGCGGTGGCGCCGCCCACCTTGCCAAAGCCTTCGATCACCACGGTCTTGCCGGCCAGGCCGGCGAGGGCGGTTTCGGCCGCGACGGTCACGCCAAGGCCCGTTATGAACGCGTCGAGCGGCATGCCGTCATGCGTGGTGTGCATCACGCTCGCCTGCTCGCTGCCTGGCAGCGAGGCGAAGTCCTCGGGCCTGGTGCCGAGGTCGGTGGAGGTGAGAAACGTGCTGCTCTCGACCATCGGCCGGATCTCTTCGACGTAGCGCCTCACCGCGTCGTCGCGCTCGGCGTCGGTGGCGCGGATGGTCGCCTTGGCGCCTCCGATGTTCACGCCGAGGACTGCGAACTTGTACGTCATCGCGCGGGCCAAAAGCTGGGTTTCGCGCTCGGTGACATCAGGCGCAAGCCGCGTGCCGCCCGCGCTGGTCGGGCATTCCAAGTCGAACGCCACGTAGGCGTCGACCGTCTTCAGCTTGAGGGTACGCATGGCATCTAAGGTTGGCACGATGCCGGATCTCCTGTTGACGACGGT
>VBFW01000028.1 GCA_005880525.1 Chloroflexota bacterium
CGGGGGCTGGCGGGCGACGCGATCCCGCTGGGGGCGCGCGTCATCGCGGTCTCCGATTCGTGGGATGCCATGACCTCGAACCGGCCGTATCGCACAGCGCTCGATCCTCATGTGGCGATGGCAGAGCTGCTGCGCGGACGCGGCATCCAGTGGGACGCCACAGTCGTCGACGCGTTCGCGACGACGATGCCGGATCTCGTTCCGCCCGAGTTCGAGGTCGAGCCGGAGCGGGTGGGACTGCCGCTGCTGCGCTCGCTCGGAGCCGTGGCCGGGATCCTGAGCTGACCCTCAGGCACTATTCCTTGACATGAACGAGTTCTTCGTCGACCTCGGCAGACGATGGGTCGCGGCAAGCGAGCGCCGTGGCTCGAAGATCACAGCGCCTACGCTCGACGCTCGCGTCGCGCTCGAGCTTCTCGAGCTGGCGCGTGCCGCTGCTCACACGCACGAGCGGCGTTTCGCCCCGCTTTCCTGCTACCTCGCGGGCGTCGCCTCTGAGCGGATGCGGTCAGCTCGGCCCGATTTCGACGACGGCGCCGCCGCGGCCTACATCCACGAAGTCTGGAAGGAGCTGGAGGGCGAGCCGGCGGAGCCTACCTGACGTTGATCACCGGCAGCTGCCGGAAGCTCTGCACCGCCACCCGGGCCGCGACCGCGGAAGCGACCGACGCGAACGCCCTGGCCGAGGCTGAATCCGGCTGCGACGCCACGACCGGGGTTCCGCAGTCGCCGCCCTCGCGCACCGACGGTTCCAGAGGGATCGCGCCAAGGTAGGCAACACCGAGGCGCTTGGCGGCCTGCTCGGCGCCGCCGTGGTCGAAGATGTGGTGCTCCTCGCCGCAACGCCCGCAGACGAACCAGCTCATGTTCTCGATCAGGCCAAGGGCCGGGACGTTCAGGCCCCTGAACATCTGGAGCGCCTTCACGGCGACCCGCAGAGCCGCATCCTGGGGCGTGCACACGACGGCAATGCCCGTGAGCGGCACGGCCTGGGCCAGGGTCAGCGACGCGTCGCCGGTCCCAGGCGGCAGGTCGATGACGAGATAGTCGAGCTCGCCCCACCGAACGTCGGTCAGCATCTGCTCGATCCCGCGGGACACCATGGGTCCGCGCCACACCAGAGCCTGCTCGGCGCCGGCGAGCAGTCCTATCGACATGAGTCGCACGCCGTAAGCCTCGAGAGGCACCAGCTTCTGGTCCAGCACCTTGGGCTGCTCGCTGACGCCGAGCATCCCCGGCACCGATGGGCCGTAGATGTCGGCGTCGAGCAACCCGACGCTCGCTCCTTGCGCGCGCAACGAGACCGCGAGGTTGACCGCGACCGTCGACTTGCCGACACCACCCTTGCCCGAACCGATGGCCAGCACGTGCTTGACCCCAGGGATGGCACGCTCGCGCGGCTGGCCTCCGAAAGCCGACTTCACGTTGGCGGTCATGCGCACATCCACGGCGCTCACGCCGGGCAGCCTTCCGACCAGGTCATGCGCCATGGCGCTGAATCGGTCGCGCACGGGACAGGCCGGTGTGGTCAGCTCAAACGTGAAAGCAACTCGCCCCTCGTCGCTGATGGCGAGGTCTTTGATCATGCCCAGGCTGACGACGTCGCGATGGAGGTCAGGATCCTGGATCGAGCGCAGCGCCGCGAGGACCTGTTCGGGCTTCGGGGGCTCGACCCGCGTCGAGCTACTGGCCACTGAAGATCACCGCCGCGCGCAGGGCGAGCACTCCGATGAGCACCAGCACGGAGACCAGGACGGCGTTGGCGCCCACTGACGCGACCGCGGCCCCGCCCCCACCGCCACCCGACGGCCTCATGCGCCGGCCCTCGGCTCGGAGCCCGACCAGCGACGCGGCCAGGCCGACCAGGGCCAGGGCCCAGAGGGGCGCTGTCGCGATCGTCCTGGCGCCCGTGCCGGCGTTGACCACGGTGACGAAGAATGCGATCACCAGGATCAGCTCCAGCAGCGAGAAATAACCGTCAGCCATGCGCAGGCGCAGCAGGCTGTAGACCGCCTCCCGCCGGTACCGCGTCAGCAGCGCGATAAGCGCGGCCGCTCCGCTCAAGCCAGACGCCAGGAACAGGCCGCCCAGCGTCCAGGTATCGCTCCAGACCGGCTGGTTGGAGACGCTCAGCAGCACACCGGTATACGACGCGAGGAACAGACCCGCCAGGGCGCCGACAAGGTTGAACGCGACGCTCAGCGGACCGAACAGAGGCGGTCCCTCGCGGCCGCGCCGATCGGCCAGCCAGGCCCCAAGGGCGGAGAGCCCCGCGAAGATGCTGAACACCAGAAGCAGCCACACGCCCACCGACATCGGCGACCAGTACTTGAAGTTCAGGCCCGCGTTGCCCGGCGTGACGTTCACGAGCATGTGCCAGAACTTCCACCAGCCGGCGCCCAGGTCCGCGGTGAGGAGCACGGGACACAAGAGGATCAGAACGAACGAGGCGTAGAAGGCAGTCCTGGCCGCCGGCTCGTCGCGCGGATCGCCGGACAGTCGCAGCAGGGTGGCGATCACATAAGAGCCGCCCGACAGGCCGGCCAGAAAGAAGTAACCGAGGATGAACCACTCCCAGTCCGGGGCGCGGACGAAATGCTCCGCGGCAAGGAACATCTAGGCCATCCCCCGGCGCCGAAAAGCAACCAGGCCTGCCACCACCCCGACCACAGCCGTGATCACGGCGCCGACGTAGCCGCCGATGTTGTTGCGGCTCGGCAGTACCGCGTTCTCGGCGTTGGGCAGGCCGTATGCCTCCGGCTTGTCCATCAGGAGGAAGAAGGCGTTGAGACCCCCGTACACCTTGTCGTCGCGGCCATAAAGCTGGGCCTGCGTCGCGCCCTGGGAGTGCAGCGCTTCGAGCCGAGCGTCGGCCGTCTGCTGCAGCTGCGCAAGCGGCCCGAACTGGATTGATTGCGTGGGACAGGCCTTCGCGCAGGCGGGCTCGAGGCCGCCCTGCAGGCGGTCGTAGCACAGGGTGCACTTATGCGCCGTGCCTGTCTTCTGGTTGATGCCGATGACGCTGTAGGGACACGCCGCCACACAGTTCCGGCAACCATTGCAGACGTCCTGCTGGATGAAGACTGTGTTGAACTCGGTGCGGATGATGGCGTTGGTGGGGCACACCTCCATGCAGCTCGCGTGCTGGCAGTGCTTGCAGACGTCCGACATCATCAGGAAGGCGGTTCCGTTGCCGGTCGTCGCCGGCCGATCGGGCACCTTGTCGTAGAACTTCACGTGACGCCAGTTCTGGGCGTCCAGCTGGCCAGTGTTGTCGAAGCTGTCGGCGAGGAACGCGGGCTCGTTGCCCTCCAGCTGATTCCATTCCTTGCACGCCACCTCGCACGCCTTGCACCCGATGCAGACGCTGGTGTCGGTGAAGAACCCGTACGACTCGCCGGCTTTGATCTCCACGTTCAGAACCCCATCAGGTTGGGCGTGATCTTGGTGAACCCGATTTCGCGCGCGTAGAGGTCGAGGGGCAGGGCCGACAGCTCGTCCACCAGCGGCACTGCCTGCGCGTCCGCGGCCAGGTCGATGTTGAGCATGTAGCGACGGCATGTCTCGCACGCTTCGATGCGAATGTGCGGAAACAAAGCATCGGTTTTGCCCGGTATCCCAAGCCCTCGCACGACTCCTCCGCGCTCGCCGGCTGCGGTCCCAAGCTCGCTGTAGACGGGCAGGCGCGAACCTGACTTCTCGCCGCAGCCGGCGCAGGTCATGCGCGGATACCCCCACTCGGCATGGCACCTTGCGCACACCAGCACTCGGCCGCCGCTGGCCAGGTCGTCCGCGGCCAGCTTGAAGCAGCTCAGCTGCGGCGGGCCGCCGCACCGGGGACAATGCCGGGGGTCGCGGCGGCTGTGGAACGCAGGAGCAGCGTCCGGTCCCAAAGCCTCGAGCACCGGGCTGAGCGCGGCGCGCGCCAGGTATCGCTCCGCGGGCGCCTGCTCGTCGCCGAACATCCAGCCCGCGACTATCGCCTGGGCGCTGGACTTGTCCAGACAATCCGCGATCTCCTCGGCCAGGCGCTCAGGACCGGCGCCGGTTGTCGCGTCAACGATTCGGGGCACCACACGCTCGGCCACGTGAGCCGCGATGCGGCCGGGCGCCGGCGGCGCGGTGCGGGCGTCGAGGAAGGCCTCCTCCTGGATTGGCAGAAGCGCGGCGAAGAGGCGCAGCAACTCAGCAGCGAACGGATGACGTTGCTCGAGGATCTCGGTCCTGGCTCGCCTCGCCTCCCACGTCTCGGTCAGGACCTGGAGCATCAGATCTTCTCCAGGTTGACGAGGAACGCCTTGAACTCGGGAGTGCGCGCGTTGGCGTCGCCGACGAACGGTGTCAGCGCGTTGGCGAGCCAGTAGCGGCCGTGCGACGGATCGCTGTCAGCCGAGACGCCGACGTAGCCCCAGTGGATCGGGATGCCGATCTGGTAGACCTTCTGGCCGGCCACGGTCATGGGCCCGAGGCGCTTCGTGACCAGGGCCTGCACCTCGACCTTGCCCCGCTTCGACGACACCCGCACCTTGTCGCCGCTCTTGATGCTCTTCTCGTTCGCGAGCTCCTCCGGGATCTCGACGAATGGCTTCGGCTGCAGCTGAACGAGGTGTGGCACGTGCTGGGTGACGTAGTGCTCGTGCTCGGTCAGGCGGTAGCTCGTCGCGATGTACGGGAACTCTTGAGGGCCGCCGAAGCGGTTCGGCCTGCCCGCCGCCTTGTCGTACAGGAACGCGACCGGCGAGGCCGAGTTATTCGGATGGAGCGGGTTCTGCACCGGCGACTCGACCGGCTCGTAGTGCTCAGGGAACGGTCCATCGACCATGCCGTTGCTGAACAGGCGGCCGACGCCTTCGCCGTTCATGATGAACGGCAGCCAGGCCTTCGGATCGTGAGGGTCCATCGTCGCCGGGTAGTCCGGGACGTCGCCGACCCACTTGCTGCCGTTCCAGGTGATGCCCGGTCGCGCCGCATCCCACGGCTTGCCGTCGAGGTCGGCCGACGCACGGTTGTACATCACACGCCGATTGAGCGGCCAGCTCCACGCCCAGTTCGGATAGAAGCCCATGCCCGTCGGATCGTTCGCCTGCGGGTCGCTGATGCCGGAGCGGCGCTTCATCAGGTTGCCCGAGTCCGGGTAGCTGCCTGTGTAGATCCAGTCTCCCGCCGTCGTCGTGCCGTCGTCCTTGAGGTTGGCAAAGGTCGACAGGCGCTTGCCGGTGGTGAGGTCGAAGCCGTTGATCTCCTGGGCGATCTCGTCGAGCTCGGGCTTCAGCGGATCTTTGTACTTGAGGGTCACGGCCATGATCGGATCGGGGAACTTCCCGCCCTGGTCCTGGTAGAGCTTCTTCACCCGGCTGAAGACGTCGGCCAGGATCCAGTGGTCATGACGGGCCTGACCCTGCGGCGGCATGACCTGGTCCTTCCACTGCGACCAGCGGCCGCTGTTCACGAACGAGCCGTCCTTCTCGATCCAGTGGGTGGTCGGCACCATGAACACCTCGGTTTGAATCGCCGAGGGAGTGGCGCCCGGCGCGTGCCAGAACTCCGAGCTCGTAGTGGGCAGCGCGTCCATCACCACCAGCCACTTCAGGCTGGATAGCGCCTGCTGCACCTGGTTGGAGTCAGGGCCGATGCTCGAGGCGGTCATGCCCGACAGGATCAGGCCCTGCATCTTGCCCTTGAGCGCCTGGTCGTGGATCGTCATCCACGAGGCGTTCGAGGCGGGCTTGGGCACGAAGTCGAAAGCGAACTCGTTGTCCTTGGTGGCTTTATCGCCGTACCACGTCTTGAGCAGGCTCGTGAGGAACTTCTTGTAATTGGTGCCGAAGAAGTTCCACGAGTTC
>VBFW01000384.1 GCA_005880525.1 Chloroflexota bacterium
AGGGCGCCGACGGCAATCGGGCCAAGAACGGGGCCCCACTCGCGTGGGTGATCAGCACCACCTCCGGCAACAGCCAGCGGGCTGCGGAGGAGGAGCAGCTGATCGCCAACTGGAAGGAAATCGGAGCCACCGTCACCGTCAAGAACTGGCCGGCCGGTCAGTTCTTCAACGACTTCAAGGGCGGCGGCATCCTCGCCACGGGCAACTACGACATGGGCATGTACGCCAACAACTGGGCGCCAGACCCGGACTCGTGGTGCTCGACCGTTGAGTCCAGCCAGATCCCGACCGACGCCAACCCGTCGGGTCAGAACTGGTCACGGGCCAACGACTCTCAGCTGGACACGCTGTGCACGCAGGGTGCGCAGGAAGTCGACGTGACCAAGCGCATCGACATCTACAAGAAGGTCCAGACCGAGTGGAAGGACTACCTCCCGACCATCGAGCTGTACGAGCGACCCGACGTTTTCACGCACTCGAACAATTTCGGCAACTTCGCCGCGAGTGTGAACACCTGTCTGGCCGTCTGCAACGCGGCTGACTGGTTCAACACCAAGGGCAAGTCGTAAGCCGATAGCGCGCGTTTTCAAAGGGGGCGGCCCCACCGGCCGCCCCCTCGTCTTCTCGGTGGAGAGGTGCCCAAATGGGTGTTAAGATCGGCTTAAGCGCCAGATGATCGGATACGCAGCCCGCAGGCTGATCCAGACCATTCCGACCATCTTTGTGATGTCGATAATCCTGTTCGGCATCATGCAGGCGATCCCCGGCGGGCCCATGGCCGCCCTCGCCTTCAACTCCCACCAGTCCTACGCCGCCAAGCTGGCCATCATCCACCGCTGGGGCCTCGACCTCCCGGTCTACCTCCAGTACTTCCGCTGGATCGGGGCCATGTTCTCGGGCGACTGGCAGAACTCCTTCTTCCTGAACCAGCCGGTGTCGGCCTGATGCTGCTGATGGTGTTCGGAGTCTTCCTGCAGATCCTGCCGAGCTCCGGCGTCATCGACATCCGGGTGACGGGGGCGCCGTTCCTGACGCCTGAATACAACCAGTGGTTCAGCCAGAACCCGGTGACCGGCGTGCTCGACGTGGCGAAACACATCATTCTGCCCGCGACCACGCTCGCCATCGTGGGGGTCGCCGCCGACTCGCGCTTCGTGCGCGCGTCCATGCTCGACGCGATCCATCAAGACTTCGTCAGGACCGCGCGCGCCAAGGGCGTGCCCGAGCGCACAGTCATCCTCAAGCACACGCTGCGCAACGCACTGCTGCCAGTGATCACCAACATCGCGCTCGAGCTGCCGATCCTGTTCTCAGGGGCGGTCGTGACGGAGCGCATCTTCACCTGGCCCGGCATGGGCCAGCTCTTCTTCCAGGCGCTCGAGGGTTACGACTACCCGCTGATGATGGGCATCCTGTTCGTCGCCGGCCTGCTCGTCATCTTCTTCAACGTGCTGGCGGACTTCGCATACGCGATCGCCGACCCGAGGATTTCCTATGCTTGAACGCGCGGTAGAGCAGCAGGTCCAGGTCGGCCAGCAGCCGATCCTCGAGGCCGGCTACGACGTCTCGATCAAGCAGTTCACGCTGCGCGAGATCATCTTCCGGCGCTTCATGGCGCATCCCCTGGCCAAGTGGGGAGTGGTTGGGCTGTTGCTCATCATCGTCGCGAGCTATGGCGCACCGCTGTGGCACCTCCTGTTCCCCAACTTCATCGAGGCCCCGGATGACTTCAACGTCCTCCAGGCGGGCGCGGCGCCGTCGATATCGCACCTGTTCGGGACCGACTCCCTGAATGGCCATGACATCTTCAGCCAGGTCCTTTACGGCGGCCGGCTGTCGCTGATCATCGGACTCGGGTCCATGCTGCTCGCGACTTCGTTGGGCGTTCTGGTGGGCGCGTTCTCCGGCTATTTCGGCGGATTCGCAGACGCGCTGATGATGCGCGTGACCGACGTCCTGCTGACCGTGCCCGCCCTCCTGATCGTCCCGCTGGCCGCGCGAATCTTCGGCGCCGACAACCCCTTCTACATCGCGATGATCTTCGGCTTCCTGAGCTGGCAGTCCATCGCCCGTATCGTCCGCAGCCAGTTCCTGTCGCTGCGCGAGATGCAGTTCACCGAGTCCGCGCGGACGGCAACTGGTGGTGGATCACCTTCCCCGGCCTGGCGGTCACCGTCACCGTGCTGTGCGTGAACTTCATCGGTGACGGCTTGCGCGACGCCTTCGACCCGAAGATCGTCAACTAGAAGGCGCAAGTGGGGCAGGCCCCCCTTGCGGGAAACCCCCCTCGCCTCGCGACGCGCTTAATTACTTAACTGCGACGTGGAGTCATGGCTCGGCGGAGCCGAGCCAACCCCGCCACGCTGGAAGGCGCTAATTCCTCCCCACTTGTGGGGAGGTCAGGTGGGGACTCCAAACCGGCTTCAGCCGACGGGCAGGGTCCCCTCACCCTAGCCCTGCGCGTCAGGCGCGGTCAGGACGCGTACCTCGCGC
>VBFW01000029.1 GCA_005880525.1 Chloroflexota bacterium
GTTCGGGTTCTGCCCGAAGACGAGGAAAAGCACGACGAGGGCAAGGGCCAGGGCAGGCAGCCCCCAGTCGGTGACGAACGTGTCGGAGAAGGCGAGGCGTGCGACCGCCGAGCAAAGGACGTACACGCCACCGAGGACGATCGCGAGCCGGAACCTGCGCGCCGCGTAGCGCATCTGCCGGCGCAATCCGCCTGGCCGGAGAGTCAGGACCGTCGTGCCCACGAGCACGATGAGCACGAGGCCGATGAGGAATCCCCTCAGGCCGCGCGCCTCCGCACGAGGGCAAGGTTCGCGTCCTCAGGCGTCACGCGCTGGCGCCGGAAGTTGCGCAGTGCAAAGCGATCGCACGCGGTTTCCGCCGATGACGCCTTCTTCAGCTCCTCATGCAGGTACCAGTGCAGCCACTCGTGGCAGTAGAGGAAGCGAAGAACATCGCGCCTCGACCTGAAGAAAACGTTCTCGGACAGCCACGAGAAGTGCATGCCCTTGCCGCGCTTGCGCCGCGCCCCGTGATAGACGCGCTCCTTGAAGGAATGGAACGGCCTGGGGACCTGCAGGATGATCCGGCGGCCGTCGAAGTCGCACAGCGCCGCGAGGTGCGGCTCGGTGCGATAGCGCAGTGGCTTGACTACCACGTCGTAGTCGCACTTCGGCAGGCCGGCGAGAGCCCGGCGCGCCTCGGCGGTGGTCATGTCCGCCAGCTCGCTATAGATCATGTCCGGCGGGCCGCCTACTCCTTCGGCTCGAGCTTGATCGAAACCGAGTTGATGCAGTAGCGAAGCCCAGTGGGGTCCGGCCCGTCGTCGAAAACGTGGCCCAGGTGGCCGCCGCACTCCGCACACGTGACTTCGGTCCGCACCATGAAGTGGCTGGCGTCGACGTGCTCCTCGACGGCGGCGGGCGACGTGGGCTCATAGAAGCTTGGCCAGCCGCAGTGGGCGTCGAACTTGGTCTCCGAGACGAACAGCTCCGCCCCGCACCCGGCGCAGCGGTAAACGCCTGGCGTGCGCGTGTCCCAGTACTCGCCCGTGAACGGCCGCTCGGTGCCTTTCTCGCGCAGCACCTCGTACTGCTCCGGGCTCAGCTCCCGCCGCCATTCCGCTTCGGTCTTCTTGACTTTCTGGCTCATCTGGCTCCTCTCACCCATACCTGGGGGGTCCCCCAGTCTACGGCCGGGAGCCCTGCCGGACGGTGATCAAACGGGCCACGTCGACGGGCGAAACGATGCCCACCAGCTTCCCCTGGTCGAATACCAGCACTCGGTTCTCGATCGCGGCCCCGATTCGCTCGATCAGGCTGGAAAGGGCCTCGTCCGGGCGGGCCGTCGGGACCTCTGAGATGGGCCTGGCGACGCTTGCCAGCCGGCCGTCGGCCGCCTCCCGGCGGAGCTTGACCAGGTCTCCCAGGCGCACCAGGCCGGTCAGGGCGCCGGTCGGGTCGTGGAGCGGGTAGGTCGTGAAGGGGTGGTTGGGCGCCACCGACTCCAGGAGCTGCCCGATGGTCAGCCAGTCGGGGATCGTGACGACCGGCGAGCTCATCGCCGCCGACACAGGCACCGAGCGGAGGGCCGCCTTCATCACAGTGCCGGCCTCCTCCTGCGAGCCAGCGCTAAGCAAGAACCAGCCGATGAAAGCGAGCCAGATGCCGTTCACCGGGCTGATCGTGAACGTCACGACGATGCCGAGGCCGATCATCACGTAGGCGAGCACGCGCCCGATGCGGACCGCGCTGTGCACGCCGCGCTGGCGCGTGCCCTGGCGCCACCAGAACAGCGAGCTGAGCAAGCGGCCGCCGTCGAGCGGAAACGCCGGCACGAGGTTGAAGAGCGCGAGAGCGACGTTGACGTAGGCGAGCCACGCGAACACGTCCGAGACGAGCGGTGAAGCCGAAGTGGCGAACATCAATCCCACAGCCAGGCCCGCGATCACGAAGCTGGTCAGCGGCCCGACCGCGGCGATGAGCGCCTCCGCGCCGGCGCTCGGCGGATCGCCGTCCAGACGGGACACGCCGCCGATCAACCACAGAGTGATGCCGGACACCTTCATGCCGTAGCGCCTCGCGACCAGCGCATGCGCGAGCTCGTGGGCGAGGAGACACGCATAGAAGACCACGCCACCCAGCGCGCCGATCGCCCAGTAGGTCAGCGCGCCCTGGTTCGGCACGTCGACAGGCAGCACGTCGGTGGCCAGCGTCCACACGATGAGGGCGTAGATGAAGATCAGGCTCCAATTGAGGCCGACCTCGATCCCTAAGATCTTTCCAAGCCGGATGGTCGGAGCCATGCTGGGAGCATAGGCGGAGCGAGGAGGTTCGATGGCCACGCCGAAAGCCACGCGGCCGTACATGCCAGGGTACGGCCTGCTGCCCGAGAACGACGGCACGGGACTCCTGCCGTGGAGCTGGGCGGAGACGCGACTCATGAACTCTCGCAACTACTGGCTGGCGACCGTGTGGCCGCAGCGCCGTCCGCACGTGATGCCCGTGTGGGGCATGTGGCAGGAGGCGGCGTTCTGGTTCAGCAGCAGCAGGGGTTCGCGCAAGTCGCGCAACCTGATCGCCAACAAGCGCTGCGTGGTGACCACCGAGGATGCGCACAACCCTGTCGTCGTCGAGGGTGTGGCGACGCTGGTCGACGACGGTGAGACTCTGGCGAAGGTCCTGGCCTGGGAGAACGCTAAGTACGAGACCGATTACTCGATCGACGTTCTCGACCCGATGTTGAACTCGTGCTTTCGCGTCGATCCCGTGTGGGCGTTCGGCATCGCCCACGACGATTTCACGGGCTCGCCGACGCGCTGGGAATTTTGAGTGCGGCATACACTGGACTCGCCTTGAGCGCGCCGACTCAAAGGGCCCGTTACGCAACGATCTCCGAACAGGGGCTCGACTGGGATTCGGTCCCAATGAGGCTCTTCCAGAAAGCCAAGCGCCTGGGCACGTGGGACCCGCAAGCGATCGATTTCTCGCGCGAGGTATCGGACTGGGCGGGTTTCGACGCCACCGAAAAGGACTTCCTGCTCCGCACGGTTGCCCTGTTCCAGGCCGGCGAGGAGGGCGTCACCAGCGACCTGCTGCCGCTGATCATGGCGGTCGCCGATGAAGAGCTACCGGCGCTTGTTCGTGGTCGAACTTCCGGCCGCGATGGACGCGCTGAAAACCGACCATTCGACCGAGGCGCAGATCCGCGCTTCCGTCACCTACAACATGATCGTCGAGGGCGTGCTGGCGGAGACCGGATATCACGGCTTCCGCGAATCGCTCGAGGCCAACGGCAAGATGCCCGGCCTTCTGGAAGGCATCAGGCTCGTGTCGCGTGACGAGAGCCGTCACATCCGGTACGGGGTCTTCCTGCTCGACCGGCTCATCAACGAATCGCCGGTCGGGTGGGACGTGATGAACCGGCACATGAACGAGCTGCTCGCGCCGGCGATGGGCGTGATCAGCGAATTCTGGGAGGGCTACGACGAGGAGAACGCCCCGTTCGGCCAGCGCATGGAGACGTATCTCGATTTCGCGAGCACCCAGTTCGACAAGCGCATGAAGGTGCTCGAGCGCGACCGCGGCAAGAGCCTGGCCGAGATCGAGCGCGCCGCGATCGCGGACCTCGTGGCTGACGACGCGGCGGTGGGAGCTGCCGGGTAAGCCGCTGCGGTGAAGAACCCGCACGACCCCGGCTTCGAGCCGGTCCTGAAGCTGGCCGAGCCCGTGATCGACGCGGCTGCCGATCCCATCCGCGTCGCGGGAGGTGGTGAGGTCCGCACGGGGACCGCGTCGTGGACCGACCCGACGATGATCGCGAAGGGCGTGTTCTATCCCGACAGCGCGAAAACTGCCGAGGAAAGGCTGCGCTACTACGCAACGCGCTTTCCGGTCGTCGAGGTCGACGCCACGTACTACGCGCTGCCGCGCGAGCAGCAGTCGAAGCTCTGGGTAGAGCGGACGCCGAAGGATTTCGTCATGGACGTGAAGGCGCACGCGCTGATGACCGGCCAGCCCAGCGAGGTCAAGCGCCTGCCCAAGGACATCCGCGACGCGCTGCCTGAGAAGCTGAAGGAGAAGGCGCGCATCTACGGCAAGGACCTTCCGGCTGAGCTGCATGACGAGGTGTGGAACGCGTTCAAGCAGGGCGTGGAGCCCCTGCGAGCGGCCGGCCGGCTCGGCGCGATCTTCCTGCAGTTTCCGCGGTGGGTCTTTCCGTCCAGCGAGGCGCGCGAGCGGATCCTGGACGCGAAGTCCCGCCTCGGTGACATGCAGCTGACCGTCGAGTTCCGCCACGGGTCGTGGTTCAACGAGAAGAACGCCGAGCGCACGCTGCGCTTCCTTACTGATAACAAGGTGCCGTACGTCGTCGTCGACGAGCCGCAGGGGTTCAAGAGCTCCGTGCCTCCGGTCGCCGCGGTCACGTCGCCCGAGCTGGCGGTGTTCAGGTTTCACGGCCGCCGCGAGGACCTGTGGGAGAAGCCCAACATCCCGCCGAACGAGCGCTTTCGCTACCTGTACGACGAGGACGAGCTGGCGGACTGGGCGCCCCGCATCGCCGAGGCTGCGCGCAGCGCCAAGCAGGTGCACGCGCTGATGAACAACTGCTCGGGCAACTACGGGACCACCAACGCACTTCAGCTCGCGGACCTGCTGAAGCAGTACCAGGCCTAGCTCCAACATCTCCTCCTGGCCTCCCCACTGTGGTGGGGAAGGGGGGACGACCCCGGCATGACGCGGGAATGACGGTGCTCCGACTGCGAGGCGAAAAACCGCCCTGCTCCAATTCCTCGCGATGGCTCGAGTGCTCGCCGTCGACGATCAGCCGCTGAACCTCGAGCTTCTCGCCGCTTACCTGAGCGGCACCGGGTGTGATCTGGTGCTGGCGAACAACGGGTTCGAGGCGCTCGATGCGATCGCCGCCGGGCGCCCCGACCTGGTCCTGCTGGACGTGGTGATGCCCGGCATGGACGGATTCGAGGTATGCCGGCGAATCAAGTCAGACCCCGCCAACCGCCTTCTGCCCGTGGTGTTGGTGACTTCGCTCAACAGGGTCGAGGACCGCGTGCGTGCTTTGCAGCTGGGCGCTGACGACTTCCTCTCGAAACCGATCGACAGGAATGAGCTCATGGCGCGGGTGGTGACGCTGATCAAGACCAAAGAGGTCTACGACAAGCTCGACGACGCGGAGCACGTGATGGCGGCGTTCGCCAAGATCGTCGAGGCAAAGGACGGCGGAACCGAGGCTCACGTGGAGCGGGTCGCGCGTGGTGCGCGGGCACTGGGCGAGGCGGCGGGGCTTACGGAGATCGCGCTCGACGCGATCTATTTCGGCGGCATCGTGCACGACATCGGCAAGATCGGGGTGGCGGACTCGGTGCTGCTGAAGCCCGGTCCGCTCAGCGGGCGTGAGGTCGAGCTCATGCGGCGCCACGTATCGATCGGCGTGGAGATCGCGAGTCAGCTGAGATCGGCGTGCAGCGTCGTGCCGATCATCAAGCACCACCACGAGCGCTTCGATGGGAACGGTTACCCCGACGGTCTTGCCGGGGGGCACGTCCCGCAGGCAGCAATGATCGTCTCGATCTGCGACGCCTACGACGCCATGACGAGCGACCGGCCGTACCGCCACGCGATGTCGTCCGCCGACGCGATCGCGGAGCTGCGGCGCGGCTCGGGCACGCAGTGGGACCCGGATCTGGTCGGACTCTTTCTGTCTCGCGTCATGCAGGAGCCCGCGGATGCGGATCTCAGCCGGATCAGCCTCGCCGTTCCAGCAGGTAGCCATAACCCGGGTGGGCGATGATATGACCGCCTGTATCCGGGTAGTCCCCCAGCTTCAGCCGCAGGCGTCTCACGAGAAGGTCAATGCGCTCGGTACCGATGTCCGCGTCGATGCCGTAGACCTCGCTCAGGATCTGATCGCGAGAGACTGCGACGCCGGCGTTGCGCGCGAGGTACTCGAAGAGCCGGTACTCGAGGGGACCGAGCTTGACGTGGCGCCCGCTCACGCTGACCCCCCGAGCGAGGGTGTCGATCTCCACCTCCCCGAACCTCATCTTCCGCTGAGGCGCCTCCACAGGCGGCGCGCTGAACGCGAGACGGAGGCGGCTTGTCTTCCGCAGCTGCGCGTCCAGCCGGGCGACGAGCTCACCTTCACGCACCGGCTTGGCCACGTAGTCGTCGGCGCCCGCGTCGAGCCCGCGGGACATGCTTGTCTCGTCGTTGCGCCCGCTGACGAAGATGATGGTCAGCTGCGGATCCTGCGCCCGCAGTTCGCGGCAAACCTCGGTGCCGGGGGCGTCGGGCAGCACCCAGTCGAGCAGGACTGCCACAGGCCGGTAACGGAGATAGGCGGCGCGCGCCTCGGCGGCGCTGCCGGCGGCGATCCCGGTGAAGCCCTCGCGCTCCACGATCGCAGCCATCAGCTCGGCCAGCTCGGGCGAGTCCTCGACGATGAGGACGACGCCTCGCTCAGCGACCATGACCTGATCCTCTGGTTCGCGATCGATTCGCCCGAGCTCTGGCGCCCGTGGCCGCGAATCCTTCCAGGGTCTGGTCCACGATCGACTCGCCATCGGAAGCGGAAGGGAGCGGGGCGGAGAACAGGAGTGGCATGACGATCGGGCCCATCAGCACGTCGATCAGGCGGTCCGGGTCTGTGTCTCGCCTGAGCTCCCCGGACTCGATCGCGGCCTGGATCCGCTCCGACAGCGGCTGCCGGTAGTCGAGGAAGCTGGCCTGCACAGTTGCCGAGAGTCCCGGATCTGTCACCAGCGGAACGAGCAGGTAGTGGAACAACCGGCCGCCGAACATCTTGATCCGCTGGCGTACGAAGGCAACCAGGTCCTGCCGGATCGAACCCGTGTCGGGGATGGGAGCGGGCTGCGCCTGCCGCCGGATCACGTCGACCCCGACTTCGGCCTTGGTTCGCCAGCGCCGGTAGATGGCGGGCGTGCCGACACCGGCCCGCCGCGCGATCTCACTGAGGCTCGCGCTGTGGTAGCCCCGCTCGAGGAACACCTCCAGGGCGGCGTCGAGCAGGGCGCCGTCCACCTTCGGGTCGCGCGGCCGGCCCGCGCGGGCGGCGGCCTTCTTTTCGTTAATCAAGACCGGTTAATCCTTTGCTTGATGCACTCTGCTCCCACGCCGCCGGCGTTGGGGAATAAATTGCAATATAGACTGATACGTAATATAATACACTGCGGACTGCGGAGTGGGAGTCAAGGTGGGGAAACGAACGATCGGGCCTGAGCTGCATCCGGCGGCGATGGCCGCCCTGCACGACGTGGCGGTGGCCGCGGGCGGGGTGAGCGATCCCGATCGGCTGGCCAACCTGGTGGTGGAGCGCGCACGCCAGATCGCGGGCGGCGAGGGCGCCGTCCTGCGCTGGTACGAGCCGGCGACGAACTCGTTCCTGCTGCTTGCCACAGTAGGCACGGGTGAGGACATGGAGGCGCTGATCGCGGCCAACGCGCCGACGGCGATCAGCGGCGCGTTCAAGACCGGCCACCCGGTCGTCCTGAACGATTACAAGACCTCGGGCAAGACCACGCCTTGGGGGCGCTTGCACAACATCACGGCGCAGGTCGCCGTGCCGCTGCTCGTGGACGGACGTCCCGTGGGCACGCTAGCCGTGCTCAGCTACACCGACCACCGGTACGAGGCCCCGGACGCACTGTTCCTGTCGCTGCTGGCGGCGATCGTCACGCCGGCGCTGGAGAGCGCACGACTCGCGTCCGAGGTCAAGCGGCAGGCGCGCAGCGTTGCCCAGATCTACGAGGCATTGCCGGTGATGGTCGTCGTCTACGGACGCGACGGCAGGGCTATCCAGCACAACAGCGCGGCCGAGGCGGCCCTCGGCGGCGAGCTCCTCGATGGCGTTCGCGAGCGCGCGATACCTCTCGTGTGGGAGGACGGAACCCCAATCCCCGCGGACGAGCGGCCTTTCGCGCGCGCGTTGAAGACCAAAGCCCCAGTGCGCGGAACCATCGTCGGCTACGGCGGCACCACTCGCCGCTGGGCGTTCATCGACGCGGTGCCGGTGTTGGACGAGAACGGCGAGGTCGAAGTCGTGGTTACGAGCTCCATAGACATCACACGCCTGAAGGCTGCCGAAGAAAAGCAGCGGGAGAGCGAGCAGCTTTTCAGCGGCGCCTTCGAGGCGTCCGGCGTCGCCATGGCCATGACCGACATGAACGGGGTGATCATCCGCATCAATCCCGCCTACTCCGCTCTTCTCGGGTACACATCAAGCGAGGTTGTGGGCATGAGCTCGCAGGACCTGGTGGCGCCAGACGACCTGGAGGCCGCCATGCCACGACTCATGAGGCTGGCGTCGGGGTCCGAAGGCCCATCCGTGACGGTGGCCCTGCGGGCTCGCCATCGTGATGGTCACGCGATCTGGACGCGCGTGACCGCCTCCTTGATTCAGCGTGAAGGCACGCAGCCGTACGTCCTCACGCACGTCGTCGATCTGACCGAAGAGCGCAAAGCCGAGGCGATCCTCCGCTCGGAGCAGCAGCGGCTCAGCGAGATAATCGAGGCCCAGCGCGATATCGCGGCGGCTGAGCACGACCTGGACGGCATGCTCAGCGCACTTGCCGAGCGTGTCGTGCGATTGGTCGGCGACTGCGGCGTGGCCGTCATGCTGCCCGATGGGGACGAGCTGGTGCTGCGTGCCGTCGCGGGCGCCATCGATCTCGAGGTGGGCTTCCGACTGCCGATCGATGACAGCCTGGCGGGTGCTTGCTATCGCAGCGGCCGGACCCAGCGGTCGGCTGACCTGCAGAACGATCCGAGGGCTCACCACGGGACAGCGCGCCAGGGAAGGTTCGGGGCCGCGATCTCGACGCCGCTCACCAACAACGGCGAGGTGTTCGGTGTGGTGCAGCTGATGTCCAGGCAACCGAAGGCTTTCGACGAGACGGATGCGCGGACGCGTGGACTTCAACCCGGCGGCGGAGCGCGCCTTCCTGCGCAAGCACGATGAGGTGATCGGCCGTTCGGCCATGATCCTGCTCGCGGCCAAGCATCTCGAGGCTTTCCATCGCTGGGCTCGCGCCGGCCGCGAGGCCAACAGCGCCGAGTACGCGGGCAAGATCTTCGAGGCGACCGGCATGCGCTCCGACGGCACGGAGTTCCCGATCGAGATCGCCGTCACAGACCTGACGGAGGATGTTCGCTCGGTTGCGTGCTTCATACGCGACCTCACGATGCGCGACCGCCTCAAGGAGAGTCGCGAGCGGCTCGCGGCCGTCGTGTCCAGCGCGCACGTCATCCTCCTCGCAGCAGACACCAGGGGCAGGATCACCCTGGCCCAGGGCAGCGGCCTTTCCATCCTGGACGTCACACCGGACCAGATGGTCGGCCGGGACCTGGCCGAGGTCCTCGAGGGGCGGCCGGAGGCCGTCGAGTACCTCGCGCGAGCTCTCGCCGGTGAGGCAGTGACAGGACTGATCCATCTCTGCGATCCCGACAGGTACCTCGAAGGAGTCCTGAGCCCGATCGGCGATGCCGAGGGAGCACTCACCGGCGTGTCAGTGATCCTGGCCGACGTCACCGACCGCATGTTGCAGGCGGCGCGCCAGGCTTCGCTGCTGGCGGCCCTCAGCGATGTCGGCGAGGGGCTGGTCACGACGCAGGACGGGCGCTTTGTGAGCTCGAATGAGGCATATCGCGAGATGACGGGGTACACGGAGGCGGAGCTTCGGGCCCTGCCTTCTCTCTTCGATCTCGTGCCTGCGGCCGAGCGTGAAGAGATACAACGCGGGCTCACGGCCAGGTTCATGTCGGGCGAGCCCGTGATGCACGTCGACTCGGCCCTCGTCACGAAGGACGGACGCAGGCGCGACATCGAAGCGTCGATCATCCGCGTCACCGAGGATGGAGCAGCTCGCCTCGTCACGATCGTCCGCGACGTGACCGACCAGCGCCGCGCCCAGGAGGCACAGCGCGACAGCGAAGCCAAGTCACGCCTGATGGCGATGATGAATCACGAGGTGCGGACGCCTCTGAACTCCATCCTGGGATTCGCGCAGCTGCTCACCGATCCACGAATCGGCGAGCTGACCGAGAAGCAGCGCCGTTACGTCGCCAACATCAAGGCGGCGGGCGACCACCTGCTGCAGCTCGCCAACGACTCGCTGGACATGGCCAAGCTCGACGCGGGCCGCGCCGGCATGGTTCTCAGCGTCGTTCCTGTGGACACCGTGGTGTCGCAGGCGGTCGAGCAGGTGCGGCCGATGGCGAACGCCCAGGGCCTGACATTGGACGCCGAGCTTTCGCCCGGCCTGGACGTGCACGCCGACGCGCGGCACCTCACCCAGGTGCTTCTAAACCTGCTGTCCAACGCGATCCGTCACACGCATGCCGGCTCCGTCACCGTGTCCGCGCGCCGCGACGGTGACTCGGTTGCGATCTCGGTCTCCGACACCGGCGACGGCATATCGCAGGAGGACCTCGCGCGTATCTTCGAGGAGTTCTGTCAGGGCGGCAATCACGCGCCCGGCGGGATCGGTCTCGGCCTTTCCATCAGCAAGCGGCTGGTGCACCTGATGGGCGGGTCGATCGGGGTCGAGAGCGAGCTCGGCAAAGGCAGCACGTTCACCGTGCGCCTCGCCGCGGCAACGTAGCGGATTCACCGGCGACGGTCGCGGTCGCCCGTCGATTTACCATCACGCCAGATGAGAGGCCTGCTGCTCTGGTGCGCCACCAACCCCTGGCTGGCCGCACACGTGCCGCAATGGGGCTTCGTCCGGCGCGCGGTGCGTCGTTTCATGCCAGGCGAAGAGTTCCAGGACGCGCTGAAGGTCGCCGTCGAGTGGAAGCCGCGCAAGATCGGCGCGCTGTTCACTCAGCTTGGCGAGAACATCACCGACCTGGCCGAGGCGGCCGCCGTCGTCCAGCACTTCGAGGTGGTGCTGACACGCGCGGCTGAAGCCCACGTCGATCCGGTCATCTCCGTGAAGCCGACCCACGTCGGACTCGACATCGACGGCGCGGCCGCGCTGGCCAACCTGCAGCGGCTTGCCGGCGCGGCCGAGAAGGCCGGTGGCTGGCTCTGGATCGACATGGAGGGCAGCGCGTACACCGACGCGACGCTCGACCTCTACACAGAGGTGCGCAAAAAGCACCAGCACGTCGGTCTCGCCATGCAGGCGTATCTCTACCGGACCGCGAGCGACGTCGCGAGGCTGCTCGAGCTGAAGCCTGCCATCCGTCTGGTGAAGGGCGCCTACGCGGAGCCGGCCGACCGGGCGTTTCCGGCCAAGCGGGATGTGGATGCCAACTACCTCGCGCTGTGCGCATTCATGCTGCCCGAGCTGAAGCGGGACCGGTTGCGCCTCGTGCTCGGCACTCACGACGTGCCGCTCATCCGGCGCATCACGAGCTTCGGAGACGCGCTCGGGATAGAGCGCGAGAAGATCGAGGTCAACATGCTGTACGGCATCCAGGCGGAGGCGCTCGTGAAGCTCGCGAAGGAAGGCCACACCGCCAGGCAGCTCATCGCCTATGGGCCGGCCTGGTACGGCTGGTACATCAGGCGCCTGGCCGAACGCCCCGCGAACGTGCTGTTCGTGGCCCGCCAGATGGTGGGCTGATCAGAGAAGAGCGTCTCTCTCCTTATATGTGTGGCGCTCTCCCAGCAACCTCACAGCCAGATCCCAGATCGGGTTGAGCCCATGGGGGCATCCTGCCCTCATGAGATCCCCCGACACGATCCAGCAGAAGGTGCGCGCCCGCGAAGCGGCAGGACGACTGCTTGCGCGTCTGACAACTGGCACTGCCCTCGGCGCTGTCGCCGGCGTCGCGGTGTTCGGCTGGGTCAGCGCCCAGACGATTCCTGGCGGTTCTTCGGTCGCTGCATCCAGCGCCGCCGCGTCCTCGACAGATGCGACGTCGAGCTCGACATCATCGTCGACCAGCAGCGCTTCGAGCTCCGGCCTCTCCACCTCGTCGGGGTCCGTCAGCTCGTCTTCCGGATCGACAGCCCCCGTCGCCGTCACCGGCGGTTCGCGCTAGCGCTCCTTGACCGACCAGGTGCTGTGGTACACGACCCGCGGCGCGGGCGCGGTGAGCCTCGTCCTGCTGACGGCCGTCGTCGCGCTCGGCATCCTTTCGAGCCTGCGGTTCGAGGCGAAAGGGTGGCCGCGATTCCTGACGGCCGGACTGCACCGCAACCTCGCCCTCGTCACGCTCGTCTTCCTCGGATTGCACATCGTGACCGCTGTGGTGGACCCGTACACGAACCTGGGCTGGGCGTCGGCGATCGTCCCTTTCTCGTCTTACTACCGAACCTTCTGGCTCGGCCTCGGCACGATCGCCGCCGAGCTCGTGGCTGCGATTGGCATCACGAGCCTGGCTCGCAGGTTCATCGGCCCGCGCGCCTGGAAGGTCGTCCACGGGCTCGCCTATGCGGCATGGCCGATCGGGGTCGTCCACGGGCTGGGCACGGGCACCGACGCATGGTCAGCGTGGTTCTTCGCGCTGACCTGCGCTTGCATCGCGTCGGTCGGCTTCGCGGTCGTGTATCGCGTGCTGAGCATCTCGCCCGACCGCCTGACGGACCCGCGGGCTGCATTTCGGGCGGCGGTCGATCGGAGGCCAAAGCCGTGATCAGGCAGCGGTTGCTGGCAGGTCCCGACCTGTCGCGAGGTCCCGAGGGTCTGGCCTGGCATGTGCAGCGACTCGGCCCTCCGCCTGTGATTGGGCCTGCGTTGATCGACGTCGTCGAAAGCAGCGGCCTCACCGGCCGCGGCGGTGCCGCCTTCCCCGTGGGCACCAAGTGGCGGTCCATCGCGAGGCGGCATGCAGGGCAGCCCGTGGTGGTCGTGAATGGGGCAGAGGGTGAGCCGCAGAGCCTGAAAGACCGGGTCCTGATGACGGCGAGGCCACACCTCGTCCTCGATGGCGCGCTGCTCGCGGCGCGAGCCCTGCGGGCATCCCGGATCGCCGTTGTGATCGGCGAAAGCCATCGCGACGCGCTCGCGTCGATGTCCGCCGCTCTGGCCGAACGGCCGGAACCTGAGCTGCGGCAGGCCCGAATCGTGATCGCGCCGCCGCGCTACGTCGCGGGCGAGTCCAGCGCCACGGTGCGTCTTGTTGGCTCTGGCATAGCGCGCCCGACGACCAGGCCGCCCTCCATGCACGAAGCCGGCGTGGATGGCCGGCCCACATTGGTCCAGAACGTCGAGAGCCTCGCCCACGTGGCCCTGATCGCGCGCTTCGGCGCCGGCTGGTTCGGCGCGGGCACGGTGCTCATCACGGTCGTGGGAGCAGCCTCCGCCCCAGGAGTGCTCGAGGTCGAGCCAGGCACATCGGTGCGCGAGGTTTTCGCAGCGGCCGGCGGCGGCTCTCGCGCGACGCGCGCGATCCTGCTCGGAGGCTACTTTGGCGCATGGGTCGGCGCCGGCAAGGCCTGGGACCTGCCAATTGATCCTGTCGCGCTGCGCGACCGCGGGCTCACGCTCGGCTGCGGCGTCGTCGGCTTCCTCCACGACGCGGGCTGCGGTGTGTGCGAGACCGCGCGGATCATGCGTTACCTGGCCTCGGAGAGCTCGGCTCAATGCGGACCGTGCTTCTTCGGCTTGCGCGCGCTGGCTGACGCGACCGCGCGAATCGGGGAGCGCGGATCGAACCCCGAGGACCTGGCACGCCTGCATCGTTGGTCACAGGAGGTCGCTGGACGCGGGGCGTGCCGGCATCCTGACGGCGCTGTGATATTCCTGCGCTCAGCGCTCGCCGTGTTTGCCGAGGAGTTCGCGAACCATCCTCCGCACTGGCGCGCCGAGTCGTCACAGCCGAGGCGCATCGCGTGAGCGCGAAGGCCCATCTCACAATCGATCGCATCCGATGCGATGGACACGGCCTCTGCGCGGAGCTGCTCCCTGAGCTCGTGCGCCTCGACGACTGGGGCTACCCGATCATCGCCCCAGGTCCGATCCCTGATCACCTCGTGGCGCACGCGCAGAATGCGATGACCGCATGTCCCGTGCTGGCGCTGGCGCTGAAGCGCGCGGAGAAGCCCGATGACGGCCGCAACCCCCGGCATCGCTGACGGACGCGCCCTCGGAGGGCTGCTTCGAGTGGTCGTGACGCGGCCCTCGCGCCTCTCGGCCGCGAAAGCGGCCGTCGACCTCTTCATGGAACAGATGGATGCGGCCGCCAGCCGCTTCCGCGCCGACAGCGAGCTGTCGCATATCAACGCCTCG
>VBFW01000157.1 GCA_005880525.1 Chloroflexota bacterium
CGGAGGCGGCGAGTGATTGATCGACTCGAGTCGATCGCGCGGCGCTACCGCGAGATCGACGCGGAGATGGCGCGCCCCGAGGTGGCGACCGACCACGCAAGGCTGACCAAGCTGGCGCGCGAGCAGGCCGGGCTACGAGAGATCGTGACCACCTACGAGCGGTACCGGCGCGCGCAGCACGAGATGCAGTCGGCGCACGAGATGGTCCGCCATGAGAAGGACGCCGAGATGCAGGAATTTCTGCGTTCCGAGGAGCGTCGCTTTGCGGCGCAGGTGGGAGAGCTTGAAGAGAGCCTCAAGGTCCTGCTACTGCCCAAGGATCCCAACGACGACAAGGACGTGGTCGTCGAGATCCAGGGCGCGGAGGGCGGGGAGGAGGCGGCGCTCTTCGCGGCCGACCTGTTCCGCATGTACCAGAAGTGGGCCGAGAAAAAGGGCTGGAAGATCGAGGTCGTCGACATCACGCCGAGTGAGAAGGGCGGCTTCGACAAGATCGCCTTCGAGGTCCACGGTCATGCCTATTCGCAGCTGAAGTTCGAGGGCGGTGTGCACCGCGTGCAGCGCGTGCCGAAGACCGAGGCTCAGGGCCGCATTCACACGTCGGCCGCGACCGTGTCGGTCATGCCAGAGGCTGACCCCGTCGAGGTGGACCTGAAGCCCGAGGACTACGAGATCAAGACCTCGACGTCGACCGGCCCGGGAGGCCAGAGCGTGAACACCACCTACTCCGCGATCCGCATCACGCACCGGCCCACCGGCATCGTCGTCAGCATCCAGGACGAGAAGTCGCAGCTGCAGAACAAGGAGAAGGCGCTGCGAGTCTTACGCGCGCGTCTATATGACATGAAGCTCGCGGAGCAGCAGGCGGCCATCGGCGCGCAGCGGCGGAGCATGGTGGGCGGCGGCAACCGGTCGGAGAAGATCCGCACTTACAACTTCAAGGAGAACCGCGTCACGGATCACCGCATCAAGCTCACGATGCACAAGCTCGACCAGATCATGGCCGGGGACCTGGACGACCTCGTGTCGGCGCTGATCGCGGCCGAGCGCGCGTCGCAGCTCGACGGCAGCGACGGCCTCTAAAGCCCAGCCCGAGCTGACGGTGCTCGAGGTGCTGACTCGCGCCACCGGACACCTGCAGAAGCACGGCTCGACTTCTGCGCGCCTGGACGCGGAGGTGCTCCTGGCGCACGCGCTCGGCATGGGTCGCATCGATCTGTACGTGCGGTTCGACCGCCCGATGTCGGAGGAGGAGCTCGCGCGATATCGCGGGCTTGTGGCAGGTCGCTCGCGCGGCGAGCCGGTCGCATACCTGGTCGGGCACAAGGAGTTCATGGCACTCGACTTCCTGGTCACTCCGGCGGTGCTCGTGCCCAATCCCGACACCGAGGTGCTCGTTCAGCGCGCGGTCGCGATCGCGCGTGAGCGCAACGGCCCCATGCGAGCCGCGGATGTCGGCACCGGCAGCGGCTGCATCGCCATCGCGCTCGCGCATTACGCTCCGACCGTGGAAGTCTGGGCGGGGGACGTCAGCCGCGAGGCGCTCGACGTGGCGCAACGAAACGTCGACAAGCACGGCCTCGCCGGCCGCGTCCATCTGGTCGAAGGCGACCTGCTCGAGCCGTTCCCGGGCGAATTCGACCTGGTGTGCGCCAACCTTCCATATGTGTGCGGGCAGGCCGACCTGCCATCCGAGGTCCGCGCCCAGCCCGCGACGGCGCTCTTCGCGGCTGATGGCGGCGCGGCGCTCGTGAGCCGGCTTCTGGCCGAGGCGCCACGCCACCTGAGTCATGGCGGCCGACTGCTCGCGGAGATCGACGCGGCCATCCTGCCCGTGCTGCAGGTGCCCTTCACCGGACACAAGGTGCATCGAGACCTTGGCGGCCGCGAGCGCGTTCTGGAAGCGTGGTCCTGAAACCCGACCGGGAGGGCCTCACGCGCGCCGCGCAGCTGCTGCGCGGCGGGGGCGTGGTCGCATTCCCGACCGACACCGTCTACGGCCTGGCCGCCGATGCCTCCGACGAGGTGGCGCAGAAGCGCATCTTCGCAATCAAGGGCCGGCCCGTGGGCATGCCGCTCATCCTGATGGCCGCGGCGGAATCGCAGCTGGAAGGTTGGGTCCACATCGATACCCGCGCGGAGCAGTTCATCCGGCGGTGGTGGCCGGGCCCGCTGACGGTCATCCTCCACGCCACAGGCGGCCGCACGATGGGCGTGCGCATCCCGCAAAACGAAGTGGCGCTCGAGCTGCTTCGAGCGTCGGGTCCGCTGATGACGACCAGCGCCAACCTCCACGGCAAGGAGCCCGCGATGACCGCGGATGAGGCTTCCGAGCTGAGCGGCCTGGCCGCCGTTCTCGACGGCGGGCGCGCCCCTGGCGGCACACCGTCTACGGTGCTCGACCTCACGGGACCCGAACCTCACATCCTCCGCGATGGCGCGATCTCGGCGACAGACCTGCTCGGCCCGCCGCCGCCGAGAGCCGGCTGACCGCCGTTTGTATACAAACGCGCGATATTTCCGCCGGATTACGCGCTTTTGTATACAAACGTGGCAAATCGGGTCGTCTGGCCGCGGGTAGGATTCAGGCGTGGCCGCACCGATCGTCACCATGTCCTTCCGGGCGCTCGACAGCGTCGACCCGGACATCGCGAACCTCATCCGCAACGAGTACCGGCGGCAGTCCGAGACGCTGGAGCTGATCGCCTCCGAGAACCTCACGAGCCCCGCGATCCTCGAGGCGCTGGGGACGCTGCTCACCAACAAGTACGCCGAGGGGTACCCCGGCCGCCGTTACTACGGCGGCACAGGCGAGGTCATCGACAAGATCGAGTCGCTCGCGGTCGAGCGCGCGCAGAAGCTCTTCGGCGCGGACTACGTGAACGTGCAGCCACACTCCGGATCGCAGGCCAACGCCGCGGTGTACATGGCGGTGTGTCAGCCCGGCGATCGGGTGATGGGCATGGACCTGTCCGCCGGGGGCCACCTGACGCACGGCAGCCCCGCGAACTTCAGCGGCAAGCTCTACGAGATCCACTCGTACGGCGTCAGTCGCGAGACCGAGACCATCGACTACGACGCGATGGAGAAGCTGGCAGAAGAGATCAGGCCGAAGATGATCATCGGCGGATTCTCGGCCTACTCGCGCGTCGTCGATTGGGCGCGCATGCGCCAGATCGCCGACTCGGTGGAGGCCACCTTTTTCGTCGACATGGCACACGTCGCGGGCCTCGTCGCCGGCGGCGTGTATCCGTCACCAATCCCGCACGCGGACATCGTCTCCACCACGACACAGAAGACGCTGCGCGGGGCATGGGGCGCGATCATCCTGTGCAGGGCCGAGCGCCAGAAGGCGATCGACTCCGCGGTGTTCCCGGGCATCCAGGGCGGACCGCTCATGCACGCGATCGCCGCCAAGGCCGTGTGCTTCCACGAGGCGCTGAAGCCTGAGTTCAAGGTCTACGCGAAGCAGGTCGTCGTCAACGCGAAGGCGCTGTCGAACCAGCTGCTTAAGCGAGGACTGCGTCTCGTCAGCGGCGGCACCGACAACCATCTGATGCTCATCGACCTGCGGCCGCAGAAGCGCACTGGCAAGCAGGTGCAGGACATCGCCGACACCGTCGGCATCACGCTGAACCGAAACTCCATCCCCTACGACGAGGCTTCGAAGTTCAATCCCAGCGGGGTGCGCGTGGGCACGCCGCTCGTCACGACTCGGGGCATGAAGGAGCCGGAGATGGTGGTCATCGCGGACTGCCTCGCCGACCTCATCGAGCGTATCGACGACCCGGCCACCCTTGACTCGGTCCACGAGCGCGGGCTGGACCTGTGCCGGCGCTTTCCGCTACCGTACGCGTTCGACTGAAAGGCCCTTGATCCCAGCAATCGCCCTAGCCGCCGCCTCGAACTCGACCTCGGAATCCGATTTCTTCAGCGTCAACTCGCTGATTGCGATCCGAGATCACCTGCTGCCCGGCGTGTGGCCGATGCTGATCGGGTTCGCGACCACAGCGGCACTGGTGCCGCTAATGATCTGGCTCTCGCGCCGCCTGGGCGTGATCGCCCACCCTAGCGGGCGCCACGTCCACTCCAGACCGATGCCGATGCTCGGAGGCATGGCGATGTTCATCGGCTTCGCCCTGGCCATCGTCCTCACCCTGCCCGACGTTGCTCTCAAGGACCGCTTCGAGGTCCTTGGCGTGCTGCTCGTGTCCGCGCTGGCCGCCATCCTCCTGATCGCCGACGACCGCTGGTCGCTGCCGCCGCTGACCAAGTTCGGGCTGCAGCTCCTCATCGCCCTGATCGCCGTGTTCGCCTTCGACAGGGAGTTCCAGATCACGTTCGTGAGCCTGCCCTGGGCGGGAGTCGTCCAGCTCGGATGGCTCGCCATCCCGATCAGCCTGTTCTGGATCCTCGGCATGCAGAACACGGTCAACCTTCTGGACGGTGTCGACGGGCTGGCGGCGGGAGTCGTGCTCATAGTCGCCGTCACGCTCGTCTTCGCGGCTGCGGGCACGCACCAGACCGACGTGGTGCAGCTTGCCGCCGGGCTCGCAGGCGTTTGCGGCGGCTTCCTCCTGTTCAACTTCGCGCCCGCGCGCATCTTCATGGGTGACTCGGGCTCGCATTTCCTGGGCACGGCGCTGGCGGTCATATCGATTGCGGGCGTGGCTAAAGTGGCTGTCGCATTTGCCCTGGTGATACCTCTGCTTGCACTCGCCGTGCCCATCGCCGACACGGCCTGGGCGATCGTGCGCCGCGGGCGGTTGAAGGCCTCGGTGGCACAACCCGACCTCAAGCACATCCACCACCGGCTCCTGGACTTCGGGCTCGACGCCCGCCAGACCTGCTTCGTCTTCTACAGCGCCAGCGGGCTGCTGGGCGCCGTCGGCCTGATGCTCTTCGGCCACAAGCGCCTCGTCGCGGTGGTGCTGGTGGCCTGGCTGGTGCTGGTCTCGACCTTCCTGGCCGACCGCCTGCAGAAGTCCGCGTGGCGGCTCGAGCACCCGTACCTCCGCCGTCTGCTGGCCACTCCCGGTACCGGGTAGCATTAGCCCGGGCATGCGCCCGACGAGTCAGGGTCCGACCGGGGCCGACATGGCAGGCGTCGGAATCTAT
>VBFW01000385.1 GCA_005880525.1 Chloroflexota bacterium
CCGAAAAGCTCCCACGCGGTGGTCATGAGCTCGTCGGACAAGCAGTACCGGCTCGGCAGTGTGAAATGCAAAAGGTCGCCCGGAACCTCCTCGACCGAATCCTGTGGCGCCGCCGCACCATCGGCGTCCGGCTCGTCCGGGACCGCGACCACGGCCGTGTAGGTGAGGACGAGGGGGCCAGGGGCCATGACCAGGCGCTTCACCGGGTTGCCGTAGATGTCGGCATACTCGTCGACCGCCACCGGTGGTTGGGTCGACCACGACTCCGTGACCAGCTGGTGGGTGGAGTCCGAGCGAGGCCGGACCTGGACGGTGGCCGTGGTCGGCAAGGCCACGTCATATTTGAACTCGCAGCCGACGCGCAGGTTGATCACGGCTCCCGATGAGCGAATGGCGCAGAAACTATAGCCGTGGGCCACTCGGATTCCATCGATCATGGCTACGAGCTCAACGGCTTCTACGACGAGATGCTTGCGGCAGTCGGGCAACCAAGACCAGGTTACCGGCGGCTGTACGACGCCCTCAACAGCCTCGGCGCCGCGGAGCTGGAGCGCCGCCACGGCCTCGCGCTCCAGCTGTTCCGCAACCACGGAATCACCTTCGCCGTCTATCCGGACGAGCAGGGGACCGAGAAGGTCTTCCCTTTCGACGTCATTCCAAGGGTCATCTCGGCAGCCACCTGGCGGCGGCTCGAGGCCGGGCTCAAGCAGCGAATGGCCGCGCTGAACCTCTTCCTGGACGACATCTACAACCGGAAGCTGATCCTCAAGCAGCGGGCGATTCCGCCCGAGATCATCCTCAGCAGCTCGCTCTACTTGAGGGAGATCGAAGGGCTCCAGGTGCCTCATGGCATTCACTGCCACGTCGCCGGCATCGACCTGGTCCGCGACGGGAGAGGCGAGTTCTTCGTCCTCGAGGACAACCTTCGGACGCCGTCGGGGGCTTCATACGTGCTGGCCAACCGCTACGTCATGAAGCGCGTGCTGCCGGATCTCTTCGCCGGATACCCCGTGCGGCCGGTCGAGGCCTACGTCCACGAGCTGCTGAGCCACCTGCGCTGGCTCGCTCCCGACGGGGTGGAAGACCCGACCGTCGTCTTGCTGACGCCGGGCATCAACAACTCCGCCTACTACGAGCACCTCTACCTCGCCAAGCAGATGGGCGTCGAGCTGGTCGAGGGCACCGACCTGGTGGTGGACGAGGACCACGTGTTCATGCGCACGACGCGCGGCCTGCGCCCTGTTCACGTCATCTATCGACGGATCGATGACGAGTGGCTGGACCCCATCTTCGGCCGCCAGGAATCGCTTGTTGGCGTGGCCGGGTTGATGAATGCGTACAGGGCGGGAAACGTGGGCATCGCCAACGCTCCAGGCAATGGCGTTGCCGACGACAAGGCGGTGTATGCCCTGGTCCCCACGATTCTTCGCTACTACCTGGGCGAGGACCCGATCCTGCCGAACGTTGAGACCTTCGTGTGCGCAATTGAGACCGATCGCCGCTACGTGGTCGACCCAACCACCGGTGGCGGTCGACGAGTATGCCGACATCTACGGCAACCCGGTGAAGCGCCTGGTCATGGCCCCTGGCCCCCTCGTCCTCACCTACACGGCCAGGTGACGCCGGGCGGCCTCACACGGGTGGCGCTGAAGCCTGGATCGCTGATCGTGAACAGCTCACAGGGCGGAGGCAGCCGGGACACATGGGTGATGGCGGAAAGCACCGGCGAGGTTGGCGATGCTTAGCCGCGCCGCCACATCACTGACCCTTTTCGGACGCCATCTCGAGCGCGCTGACCACCTGGCGCGCATCCTCGGCGTCCATGTAGCGCTTGCCCTCGACCGAACCGACGAGCCTGGGCCCGATTTCTGGACGCGGTTCATGCAGCTGGCAGGCTGGCCGGGCAGGGACACGGGCCGCAGGGACCAGGCCATCGAGATGGTGATCGCCGGCACACTCGGCCCTTCAGTGCGGGCGAGCGTCGCAGCAGCCAGGCTCGCGGCCCAGGCAGTGCGACCGTCGCCGCCAAGCGAGCTCTACGAGCACGTCAACGCGCTCCACTGGCGGGTTCAGGGCTCCGACTGGCACCCCGACCTCTATCCACTGCTCAACGAAGTGCAGATGGGGGTCCGGCTGGCGGACGGGCTGCTCGAGGACACGATGTCACACGACGAAGCCCGGGACTTCGTGCGCCTGGGCAAGTTTGTCGAGCGGGCATCCAATGTGACCGCGATCGTCACGAGGAAGTCAGCTGAGCTGGCCGATACCCCCGAGGACGCGCTCGAGTGGACAGCAGTTCTCAAGTCGTGCTTCGCATTCGAGTCGTACCAGGCACGCTACTCGGGCGGCGTCACG
>VBFW01000158.1 GCA_005880525.1 Chloroflexota bacterium
CATCGGGTGCGCACCGTGCACGCGCGCGACCAGGCCCGGCGAGGATGAGCGCGCGGGACGCTGGTGGTGGGAGGACGGAGCCGTGAAGGAGTGCGGCTTGCACTGGACACCCGACAACAGGCCGATGCCCGCGCGGTGAGCAGCCGCACGGTTGCAGTCGAGCGCCTGAGCAAGGCATTTCCGCACGGGGATCGCAACCTCGTGGCGCTTCAGGAAGTGACCCTCGACCTGCAGCCGGGCGAGTTCGTCTGCATCGTCGGTGCGTCAGGCTCGGGCAAGAGCACGCTGCTGAACGTGCTTGCCGGCCTGGAAACCGCGTCGAGCGGCCGGTTCGAGGTTCAGGGTCGCGTGGCTCTGATGTTCCAGGAGGCTGCGCTGTTCCCCTGGCTGACGGCGTCGCAGAACGTCGAGCTGGCGTTGAAGCTGCGAGGCGTGAATAAGCGCTCCGAGCGGAGGCAGCTGGCGCACGACCTGCTGGAGCGCGTGCACCTTCACGGCTTCGAGCGGCGACGGCCGCATGAGCTCTCCGGCGGCATGAAGCAGCGAGTGGCGCTCGCGCGGGCGCTGGCGCAGGACGCCGATGTGCTGCTCATGGACGAGCCGTTCGGCTCGGTCGACGCGATCACGCGCGACCTTCTGCACGAAGAGCTCCTCCGCCTGTGGCGCGCGAGCTCGCTGACCATCCTCTTCGTGACCCACAACGCGCGCGAGGCGGTGCGGCTTGGCGACCGGGTCCTGGTCTTCACGAGCCGGCCGGGCCGCGTGGCTCAGGAGTTCGAGATCGACCTGCCGCGACCCCGCAGCCTCGACTCGCCCGAGCTGGCGGTGGTAGCGGGCCGCATCACCGAACGCCTGAAGCAGGAGATGCGCCCGGATGGCCACTGAGCCCGCCGTGCAGGAGGTGGAGGAGCTCGCACCGGAGACCGTCGAGGTCCCCGAACGTCCGCACGGCATAAGGCGGTTGTGGTCGTGGCTGTGGCCGAAGCTGGCCGCGCTCGCGCTCTTCATCGCCGCGTGGCAGCTGGTCGTGTGGTCGGGGTGGCGCCCTGACTACGCCCTGCCAGGCCCGCTGCCCGTATTCCAGCGCCTGTCGGAGGACTTGGGCCGGCCCGATTTCTACGTGGGCGTCGCGATCACGCTGCGGCGCGCGCTCGTCGGCTACGCAGTCGCCATCGCCATCGGCAGCGCGGTCGGGCTCCTGGTCGCACGAGTGCCCATCGTGCGTAAGGCTGTGGGTCACGCGATCCTCGGCCTGCAGTCGATGCCGTCGATCGCCTGGTTCCCGCTCGCGATCCTCCTGTTCCAGCAGTCAGAGAGTGCGATCCTCCTCGTGGTCATCCTCGGCGCGGCGCCGGCGGTGGCGACCGGGCTCCTCGCCGGGGTCGACCAGGTGCAGCCGCTGCTGGTGCGGGTGGGGCGCGTGATCGGGGCGCGAGGCCTGCAACTCTACCGATACGTGATCCTGCCGGCCGCGCTGCCAGGCTACGTGGGCGGGCTCAAGCAGGGATGGGCCTTCGCGTGGCGGAGCCTGATGGCGGGCGAGATCATCACCATCGTGGCTCACCAGCCGTCGCTCGGCCAGCAGCTACAGTTCGCCCGCGACTTCGCTGACGCCCAGCAGCTGCTCGCGCTGATGATCGTCATCTTCTTCATCGGGGTGGTGGTGGACCTCGGCTTTGGCTTCGCCGACCGAGCCATCCGGCGGAGACGCGGCCTGGCCTAGGCGCGCGGCCCCCGGCTTGGTTATGTTTTTCGGGCATGCGGGGGCGGATTCTGCTCGGACTCGCCGTGCTGCTGGCGGCGGCTCTGGGGCTCAACTATTTGCGTCCTGTGCCGGCCGTCGCCGCGACCTCTTCTGTCGTGTCGCAGAAGACCATCGCGGGCTCACCTCCCGCGCTGCCCTGGCCGAGCACCGGATCCGCGGCCGTCGGCGTTTCGGGCCTGGGCAAGGTGGCCGACTCAGGCAACGAGACCCAGATTCCAACCGCGAGCGTGGCCAAGGTGATGACAGCCCTGGTGGTCATGCACGACAAGCCGTTGGGGCTCGGTCAGACGGGCCCGTCGATCACCGTCACCGATGAGGACGTGCAGGCGTACCAGACCGACCTGCAGCAGAAACAGTCGGTCGTCGCGGTACAGGCCGGGGAGGTCCTGACCCAGTACCAGGCGCTCCAGGCGATGCTAATCCCTTCCGGCAACAACATCGCCGAGCTGCTCGCGCGCTGGGACGCGGGCTCAGTGCAGGCCTTCATCGATCGCATGAATGAACGAGCGCGTTCGCTCGGGCTGACGAAGTCGAAGTTCGCCGATCCCGCCGGGGCAGACAGCGGGACCGTCAGCACCGCCGGCGACCTGCTGGCGCTCGGTATGGTCGTGATGGCCGACCCGGTCATCGCGCAGATCGTGAGCCTTCCGCAGGTCCAGCTCCCGGTCGCCGGCATGAAATACAACGTCAACGCCGCGCTCGGGCACGACGGGATCGTCGGCATCAAGACCGGCTCTGGCCTCGCCGAGGGCGCGAACTTCCTCTTTGCAGCGACGGTTACCGTCAGCGGCCACCAGCTGACGATCTTTGGATGCGTGATGGGGCAGCCGACACTCGATGCCGCATTCAGCGCCGCGCGAGGGCTCATCAGGGCCATGCAGCCGGCGCTCACCGTGAAGCAGGAGCTGGCGCGAAACCAGGCGGTGGGCGGCTACGACACTCCGTGGGGGCTGCACTCAGACCTCATCTCGACAGTGGACGTGCCGATGGTCGAGTGGCCGGGCATGATCCTCCGCGAGCGGCTCGACGCGAGGGTGCTCAACCTCGACAAGCCGGTCAACCCGGGAACGCCGGCGGGGACCCTGCACGTGGTTCTAGGCGACTACGAGCTAGACGTTCCGGTTGTCACCGCCAGCCAGCTGTATCCGCCAGGCCGTTTTTGGCGGTTGACGCGCCTACCAAAGCTCTAGTTGATGCGCGAGTGCCGGCATTGGCACGCCCAAAACCAGCGTTTGGCAGTGCGAGCGCCGGCACTCGCGCTAGCAGGCTAGGTCGTGGTCCAGATGGTTGTACGTGCTTTGGGTGAGCCAGACCGGAACGTTCACCAGCGGGGTGAACGGCGCGCATGAGTGGGCCGCGTTCCACTCCGCGCTGATGTTGCCGGGCACTGCGTTGACGCCGGTGATGATCAGCCACATTGGGAACGACGAATAAATGCCCACCGGCAGGTCGGTCTGCGTCAGCCGCGTGACGGCGCCTTGCAGCGTGAAGCGGTTGAGGCTGAGGCTCTTCGACCACTTGTTGATGATCTCGACGTCGAGCCACCACATGGCGATGCTGGAGACGCCCAACGAATAGGCGTAGTTGATCGACGTCTCCGCCTCGCTGCACCCGATGGCCCAGGCGCGCCGTTCGATGTCGAGCCCGGTGATGGAATGCGACTGGTTCTTGCATGACGGCGTGACCAGGTACACGAACTGGTCCTCATATCCCGTGTTGATGTAGAGCGATGGAGGCGCCGAGCGCGGAGCGTTCATGTACTGCTCGACCAGGCACGGGTTGCCGCTGAACGGGGATCCCCAGTTGACGCCGAGGACCGCGAACGTGCCGGTCGATGGTGGGGCCTGGCCGCACTGCGGGTACGAGATGTCGTAACCGTGCTCGCCCGACGTGTACGGGTCACCGGCCCCTGTGACCGGTTGCGACGTCGCCGTACTGAGAAGTATCGCGAGGAGCACTGCAGCAGCCCAACGCATGCGGACACCCCCCGAAGGGAATTCCCGCTGAATTCAGCTTACCGCGGGCTGGGAGCTCCTTGTCAGCAGGCCCCATTCGGACAGCTGATGCTGAAGCGTCGCTCGGGCCGCTTCGTCGAGAGGCGCGATCGGCTTCGCCGGCCATGGCTCGCAGATGCCCTGCAGATCGAGGGCGGCCTTGATCGCCGATGGAAATACCCCGCCGCGAAGGCTCATGACCAGGGCGGTCAGGCGGTCCTGCTGTTCGCGCGCGGATTCGAGGTCGCCGCGGCGGAATGCGTCGTAAATCTGGACGACCCAGGCGGGCGCCACGTTGGCGGCGCCGCAGATGGTGCCCGCGCCGCCCATCACCAGTGAGACCAGCAGCATCGTGTCGCTGCCCGTGAAGACTCGGAAGTGGGGGAGGTCGCGAGTGGCGGCGCGAACGAGCTCGAAGTACTCGAAGTTGCGGCTCGAGTCCTTGATCCCGACCAGCGAGCCCTCGCGCGCGAGTGTTGCCACGGTCTCCGGCTCGGCGACGACCTTCGTGAACTGCGGGATGTTGTAAAGGAGGATCGGGATCGGGCTGCGGCGGGCCAGCGTGCGATAGAAGGCGAGCACGCCCGCCTGATCCATCGGGTAGTAGAACGGCGGAGTCACCAGCGCGGCGTCCGCGCCAAGCGCCGCTGCGGCCGCGACCTCGAGCTGGGCTGCGGCGAGGTGGGTCTGCGCCACACCGCAGATGACCGGCACGCGCCCGGCGTTGGCCTGGACGACCGCGGCGAGCATCGCCCGGCGCGAGCCCTCGTCCAGCGACGAGCACTCCCCGGTCGAGCCGAGCGGAAGCAGGCCCGCGACGCCGCCCGCCAGGACGTGGCCCACCAGCCGTTCCACTCCCGCCTCGTCGACGCCGCCGTCGCGCGTCAGCGGGGTGGCGAGCGCGGGGATGACGCCGGCCAGGTCGTGGATCTTCAACATGTATGTGTAGGCTAGCGTCCCCACCCGGCCTCCCCACATTGTGGGGAGGGGCACACCTTAGAGAATCGCTTCCCCGCTTGCCGGGTCGAACAGGTGCAGGCGCCTCGTGTCGAGCTGCAGGCGCAGCCGGTCGCCCGGGTCGACCTTCAATTGCGGGTCGACGCGAGCGATCGCGCTGTCCTGGCCGATGATTCCGTAGACAAGCTGGTCGGCCCCGAGTATCTCGGTGACCTCGACCTTCATGTCGAGCCCGGCCTGGCCGTTGGTCGTGGCGGACTGGGCGGCGGCGCCGCGCAGGTTGTCGGTCATCGCCTCCGGCCGCACCCCGAGCACCGCCTTCCCGACCCCGGGCGCCGTCGGCAGCTGCACCTCGAAGCCCGAAGCCTTGGCAGTCGAGCCCTGGATCGTGACCGGGATGAAGTTCATCGTCGGGCTGCCGATGAAGCCCGCGACGTACATGTTCGCTGGGTGGTCGTAGATCTCGCGAGGCGGCGCGACCTGCTGCAGCACGCCGTCGCGCATCACCGCGATCCGGTCGCCCATGGTCATCGCCTCGACCTGGTCGTGCGTCACGTAGATGAACGTCGCGTGAAGCGCGCGGTGCTGCTTCTGCAGCTCGATGCGCGTCTGCACGCGCAGCTTGGCGTCGAGGTTGGACAGCGGCTCGTCGAGCAGGAAGGCCTGCGGCTCGCGCACGATCGCGCGTCCGAGCGCGACGCGCTGGCGCTGGCCGCCGGACAGCTGGCGCGGCTTGCGCTTCAACAGCGGCCCGAGCTCGAGGATGCCGGCGGCCGTGTTGACGCGGCGCTCGATGTCCTCGCGCGGCGTGCCGCGCATTCGCAGCCCGAACGCGAGGTTGTCGAACACTGTCATGT
>VBFW01000159.1 GCA_005880525.1 Chloroflexota bacterium
TGATTACGGGACTGTTTTTCCTGACCCTTTCCTGACGGCGTCACAACCAGCTGTGACGCATCAACCGAACGTGTGTGACCCATCAGCCGAAGGACTTTCGGGACGCGTCAGCCGAACTTGCATACGTGTCGACCTTCGGTAGATGTGTCGTGAAACTACTTCGGTTGATGTGTCTCACTCCCACTGAAAGTTACCGCCGCCGCGGCGCCGTGCCGTCGGCATGTAGTTTGCGAACCGGGCCGCTGCTGGTGCGAGCCACGGTCTTGAGCAGCTCGTTACCCACCCAGAACTGAAGCAGGCCGTCGGTCACCAGCACGTCACAGGCGCTGCCGGCGTAGTTCCTCCCCACGCTCACCTGCTGGTAGCCGACGCCCACGACACCATTGCTGGCCACCTTCCTGCAGACCCACTGCTCTCCGTTGCGCTCTGGATGTCTCAGCTGATGCCGGCCTTCTTCAGCGCCAGAGCGGAAGCGGCTCTCGGGGGTGAGGTCGCCCAGTCCCTGGTGCGGCCGCTGCGTGTTGTAGTAGGTCACCCACTCATCGAGTGCCTCCTGGGCTGTCTTCAAGGTCTTGAACACCTGCCTGGTGTTGAACTCGACTCGAAGCGTCTTGTGGAAGCGCTCGATCTTGCCCGTGGTGGTCGGCGAGCGTGGTTGGGTGAGGATGTGGTCGACCCCGTTCTCCCGGCAAATGCGGTCGAACAGCACCTCGACCGGGGGCTGGGCGAAGCGGCCAGTGAAGACCTTGCCGTTGTCGGTTAGAACCTGGAGCGGAACGCCGTAGGTGTGCATGGCCGAGTTGAAGCCGTCGCAGACGGACTGAGTTCGCTCGCTGGCCATGAGGCGAGCGGACACGCAGTACCTCGAGTGGTCGTCAATTCCGGTCAGGGCCTTGGCGCTGCTGCCGTCAGCGAGCAAGAAGCCGTGCACGAGGTCCAGCTGCCAGAGCTCCATGGGTCCGCCGCGCTCCCAGCGCTTCCAGGTCTCCCGGCGCCGGCGTCGCGTAATGGGGTCGATGACAGCGGCCCGGACCAAGCAGCGATAGACCGCCGACTCTGAGGGCGCGGGCTGGATGCGCTTGCGGGCTAGCTCGAAGGCGATTCGGCGGGCTCCCCAGTAGGCATGTGCCCGGCGCATCTCGAGCACCATCGCTTCCATAGCAGGCGAGGTTTGATGAGGGCAGTGAGCTGGTCGGTGCGACCGATTATTCAGGCCTTCCAGTCCGTCGCCTTCGTAGCGCGCCAGCCAGCGGTGCATCGTCCGCCTTGAAATGCCCCAATCCCTGGCCACCTCCTCCACCGTCCGACCGTCGCCAATTACCGCCAGGACCGCCTTGTACCTCTGCTCAGTCACGCTCATCTCCCTCATGCGCGGGAGCGTGACAAATCAGCCGAAGTAGCTGTGACACATCAGCCGAAGGTGTGTGACCCATCAGCCGAAGGCCTTTTGGGACCTGTCAGCCGAACTTGCACAAGAAATTGGCTCCGGAGTAGGGATTCGAACCCTAAACCTTGCGGTTAACAGCCGCCTGCTCTACCGTTGAGCTACTCCGGAACGGGTCCCTCGAATTCTAGGTGGTGAGTTCGTTTGGCCGCCCTGTGCCGGCCTGTCCGGGTGTTACACCGTAACTGCTCAAACTGCAGTCAGAACTGCTGTCAGTTATCCACGGGGTCAGCTTGCCGCCGACCAACGCCGCGCGATCCATCGCACCGCCAGTCGACCGACGAAGTTCGTATCGACTTGCGATGTCGGCACGCTAAGAGCGTCTGCGCCGGTGCCAACCGTCCCTGTTAACGTCAGCCGACTTGCGGTGGTGCCTCCGCACTCCGAAGGCGTGAGTACATCTTGCGCACGTGAAGTCCTTCAGGATGTCCTGGAACTCCTGGTCGTCCTGGACCTGCGCCCGACCGCAGTCGCCGCGCTCTAGGATCGAATCGGCGACTTCCTCGACATCACGATGCAGGAGGAGCCGAAACTGCGGGCGGCGCAAGCTGCCTTGATGGGGTAGGGCGCAGCGGCAGCGAGATGGTGAAGGTGCTGCCCTTGCCAACCTCGCTCACAACTCTGACATCGCCACCATGTAGCCTGGCCAAGCGCTTGGTGAGGGCGAGGCCCAGACCAGTGCCCTCCTGACGTCGCCCTGGTCCACTGTCCAATTGCTGGAATTCTTTGAACAGGCGATCAATGTCGGACTGCGCGATGCCGATCCCCGTGTCCGTGACCGCGATTTCAACCCCCTCGGGGAGCCGGCGCGCGTCCATCGACACCATGCCGCCTTCGGGCGTGAACTTGACCGCATTCGATGCCAGGTTAAGCAACATTTGCTTGAACTTGCCGGCGTCGGCTTCTAGCTTGCCCGCCGCAGCGACGTCTGCTTTGATCGCGATCCGCTTCTTGGTTGCAATCGGCTCGATCGTAGCCAGGACATCACCCACCACGTCGGACACCGAAAAACTCTCGAGCTTCAAGGTCATCCGACCGGCCTCGACTTTAGAAAGGTCGAGGATGTCGCTGATCAGGGCCAGCAGATGACGACCACTTGTGTTGATCTGCGACAGGAACTTCTGATGCGTGGATGCGTCGTATCTCGCCGATGTGTCGTCGAGCAAGAGCTCAGAGAAGCCGAGGATCGAGTTGAGTGGTGTTCGCAACTCGTGGCTCATATTGGCCAGGAATTCGCTTTTGTGTTGGTTCGCAATCTTCAGTTCCGAATTGAGGTTCGCGATCGCGTCCGCCGCTTGCTTGCGCGCGCTGATATCGCGCACGAAGCCAACAAACAGCGGACTTCCACCCGGGGCCGTGGCCGGACTTATGGCCAGCTCGACCGGAAACTCGCGCCCACCGCGATCCAGCGCACTGAGCTCGAGGACCTTGCCAAGCACAGGTCCCTCTCCAGTGGCGAGGTAGCGCGCCAGGCCGGCCCGATGCGCCGCCCGATGCTGCGTCGGAATGATCGTCTCCGCCAGCGGGTTGCCAAGAACCTCGTCTTGTGACCAGCCGAAAATTGCCTCGGCTCGAGGATTCCAGCCGGTAATGACTCCATGCCCATCCATGGTGACAATCGCGGTTAGCGCGGTATCGACGATCGCCTGCAAGCGAGCCTTCGAGTCCGCCAAGGCGTTCTCGATCCGCTTGCGCTCGGTGACGTCTCGAGTGAACGTTCCAAATCCGTGGAGCTGACCGCTTTCGTCCTGCAGTGCCGTGACCACAACCTCAGCCCAAAACCGGGTGCCGTCCTTCTTGACTCGCCACCCCTCGTCTTCTGAGCGGCCCAGCCGGGCAGCCTCGGCCAGTGCCGCGCCAGGTTTACCGGCCTCCACATCCTCCTTCGGGTAGAAGCAGGAGAAATTGCGGCCGATGATCTCGTCCTCCGTGTACCCCTTGATCTGTTCGGCGCCTTGATTCCATGAAGTCACATTGCCTCGTGGGTCCATCGTCAGGATCGCGTAATCCTTGAGGCTGGCGATGAGAAGGCGAATTCGCTCTTCGGCGCCGAGACTCCGTCGCACGACCGCGTGCACGGTGAGCACGACCATCCACAACACAGCAATGACGAGAAGTGCAAGTGCCGGCTCGCCGGGTTGATTGCGGGTGCTCATGGCGGAAGCCAGGATTCCGACTGAAGCCAGCGCAGCTGCCGCCCACACTTCGTTGCGCCTAAGGTGCAGGGCGGCGAATAGAACAGTTGTGAGATACAAGGGAAAGACCAGGAGGACCGTCGCGACCGCGAAACCTGAAGCTTGGGCAGTGGCCTGGATGACGAACACCGCGACGATGCCACCGAAAACTGGAAGGTTATGGGCCCAGCGCGGAGCACTGTCCCAGGGCACGCCGTAGATCGCGATGATCACCAGGGTGCCGGCCGCAGCCGCCGCCAAAGGGGTCGTCGATCCTTGAGTAGAGGCCGCTCCGAGAGCAAGGTAGAGTCCCAGTAACAGTGGCGCCGCCATCGTCAGCCGCCGCCGCCCGTTCCAATCGACGGGAACAAAAGCGGCCGCGGTGGCGGCGGCGGCGACCAGAACTGCGAGCGCGTCAGCCCAGGGCAGGCGAGAGAAATTGGGCTGGGCCCATGGCCGTCCACCGAATTATCGGCCGCAAGTCACCAAATCACGCTCGTTATTAGGTGCCGGTGAGGGTTCGAATCCCTACTCCGGAGCCAATTTCGTTGTGCAAGTTCGGCTGATGGGCGACCAAAGCGCCTTGGGCTGATGTTTGTCACCACTTCGGCTGATGCTTTACACGGCTGCCGCGAATTGGAATATGCGCGGAAGTTGACGCGGCCACCGATCTCAAAAGACTCCTGGATGCCTGACACTCCCGGCCGCAGATTGTTGACCGGCCAATTGGCGGCGATGCGATCGATTGGTCCTGGGCGCCCTCCCACCTGGGCCAGCAGTTGGCGCTCGGAGAAGCCGAGCGAGCGCCGGTCGTCGGATCGACACAGCCACGCTGAGATGCAGCTAAACGGTCGGCACTAGCTACACACGACGGCCGGTGAGCGGCCCCAGGCGTGGGATCGATGCTGCACCACGCAGGACACAGATCGACTTGGGAGGTATCAGAAGGGTGTCAGCACAGTTCAGATCGGCTCTCCGTCGTAAGTCGAACGATGCGGTGGCAAGGAAATGTAACCTCGCCACCGCACGGCCGGAACTCCACTAATTGTCTAGGCCGCTCTCGGAGCGGTTGTGAGCGATCTGCTGGCCGCCGACCGAGGCGCCCTCGCCGAGTCCTTGCTCTGAGCGATTGTGGGCGATCTGCTCAGCGCCCACCGCGGAGGCTGATGCCGTCCCGCTGGAGTTGTTCATCACTGAAACTCCGGTCGCGACCGCTGGCACTGCGAGAGCGATTACAGCCCCGGCCACGAAGGCGAGAAGTCCACTGGCCGCCGCCGTCCCGATGGGCACCGGTCGCCTGATCATCGTCCTTACGTTCTGCATTTGTTCCGACCTCCTGGTTATTGACCGGGCTCTCGGGCCGTGGTCTTGATGAGGCCAGCTTCCTATCAAAGCCGCGAACGTTCATCGGGGAACTCCCTCATTTCGTGGGTCTCGAACTGAGCTCTTGCGCGCTCAGAAACCGGGCCAGCTCGGTGCGGTTGCGACTGCCCGTTCGGGCCAGGATGTTCGAAACGTGCCGCTCAACGGTTTTCCGCGACAGGAACAGCCTGCTCGCGATCTCGGGGTTGCTTTGGCCAGCCGCGATCAGGCTCGCGATCTGCCTTTCCCGCTCGCTCAGTCTTTCCAGTGAGCGCTCTCCGTGGGAGGCCGGACCTCGTCGCCAAGTTCGGACCCCGAGGCGGCGCAATCCGAGTTCTGCCATCTGCTGCTCGGTGGACGCGCCCACCGCCGCCGCCAATTCGCCTGCCTGTCGAAACTCCTCCGCGGCGCGCCGGCTATTGGTTGCCTGGACGGCCGTGGCAAGGTCGAGCCTA
The DNA here is from genome assembly GCA_005880525.1 of Chloroflexota bacterium. Classification (GTDB taxonomy): domain Bacteria; phylum Chloroflexota; class Dormibacteria; order Dormibacterales; family Dormibacteraceae; genus CF-118. The sequence continues at coordinate 5,436 of VBFW01000159.1, forward strand.
GTCCAGAGCGCCGACGCGATCAGGCCGAGCTGGCTCCTCTGCGCCAGGACAGACTCTAGCTCAACAACGCCAGAAGGGTCGCTCTTGGCATTGACGATCAGAGCGGCGACGTGTCGCCGCCACAAGGTGTCGTTCACGGCCGCCGAGCGCCCACTTTCATCCCATTGACTTAGCTGCCTTTCCGCTTCTGCGAAGCGACCCAGACGCGCGAATGCCTCGGCGGTCTTGAGCATGAGCTCGCGTGCACATCGCCGGCAATCGGCGGCCACCGCGTCCTTGTGGCTCGCCGCGATGTGACTGTCGATTTCGTCTTCTCGCTTTCGATCGCCGCACCTGGCAAGCCACACGGATACATGCCAGTGAAGGTGCATCCGAAAATGCGGTTCCTGCTGGCGCGCGATTTCGTGTTCCAGACTGGCGACGGCGTCGTTCCAGTCACCGCGCGAGAGCCACGCTTGATGCCGTAGATCGTGGATCGAATAGTTGCCAACCTTCCCCATGGCGAGGCGCTCGGCTGTGCCGGCAACGCGTTGCTCAAGTTCCATGCATTCCGAAATGAGTTCGCCCGCCTCGTCGAGGCGGGCTCCGTCAACGAGCATGCTCAGCAGATTCGCGCCCGACGTCAGCATCAGCATCGGAAGCATCCGCTCGTGCGCTCGCGTCCAAGCGCGTCGCCCGCTGTCGATCGCCTCACCCAGTCGGCCGGCGAACATCAACCCGACGGCCCGGTCGTGGTCGGCCCAGACGACTCCTTCCTCTGAACCGCGAGCCACATGCGTTAGCTCGTCGGCGATGCTCAGTTGAGCTGGACCATCCTCTTCGACGACGGCCGCATCGAAGGCGACCTGTAAAGCGGCCACATAGGCGTCTCGTTCGCGCTCTGTCATTTCGATGGGAGGTTGGCCCCAGAGCTGTCGTGCCTTTTCGGCCGCCCGGAATGCGACGCGTCGACCCTCTTCCGCTTCGTGCTTGACAACCTGAAGCAGGTTGGCTCGATGCGATTGGATTTCGACGGCGATCACAGGATCGTCAGTCGATTGGCTTCGCGCGAGCTCGAGAAGTGGAAACGCCTCTTCCTTGCGTTCGACTACCCGCATCGCCGCTTTCGAGGCCGCGAGGGAAGCGGTGGCGCGAACTGTCGGATCCATGACGACGCTTGCGAGGTGAGACCACCTCTCGAGTGCGATTTGCTGGTCCCCAAGCTCGCTTGCCAGTTGCGCCACTGCGATCCGAAGCGCGACTCCCACCGGTTCAGCGAGTCGTTCTGAGTCAGCGACCTGCGCAAGCTCGTGCAGTCCTCCTCGACCGAGCAGCCTTCGTCGCGGTGATTGAAGGACGCGAAGGGCGACGGCGGTGAGGTCCGCCCCTGCTTCGCGGCGGTGGATGAGTGCCTCGTGCAGGAGATGAACGTCGGTCTCCGCATGATGTTCGAACCACCTGGCGAGGGCCGCGTGCAGCTCGCGACGCCCAGGCGCAGACAACTCGCTGATGACCGCCTCGCGGATCAGGTCATGGGCGACTCCATGTGACAGGGCGTGCCGGACCACCAAGCCAGACCGCCCAAGTTCCGCGACTGCGCGCTCAGATCGCGAATCGTCCCAGCCCAACACCCCGGCGCATTCGGAGACCGCAAGTGGACGGGTCGTGACGGCAAGGAGTGCGAGCACTCGACTCGCGTCACTGCCGAGGCCCGCGAGATTCACCCTCTCGTCGCCGCGGGCAAGCACGCCAATCCAGAACGGCGAGCCTTTCGCTCGAGACCAGAGCTCCGCGGCTCGTTCGGGGCTCGAATCAGGGGCGACCTGTCTGACGAGTTGTACCGCGTCTTCGCGTTCGAGAGGACCGAGCTCAATACTTGTCACTCGCTCGGTGCCGAGCTCCTTGATCAATGAGTCCCAGAACACAATCGTTTCGTGCGACGACCGACCGGCCGCGATCACGATAAATTCCGTCTGCTCAGTTACCGCAGTGCGTACGAGGTAAGCGCACAGAGCCACTGAGAGCTCGTCTATCCACTGGACGTCGTCAACGACGAGCAGAAGCGGATCGGCGAATCCGAGCAGGGCCCGTCGCGCGGCCTCGAATATTCGCAGGGGTTCGAGCGAACTGTGCTTGGCGGGTGCCGGTTCGAAAAGAAGCTCGCTCAACATCGCGCCTGCTTCGGACACCTTGGAGAGTTCACGCATCAGATCCGCTGCCGCGGCCAAAGGAACCCGATTGCCAGCCTCGTAGCCGGCCATGCGCAGCGGGCGGAGACCTCGCTGTCGGCTACTGAACTCCGTTAGCAGCCGCGACTTGCCAGATCCTGGTGGTCCTGAGATCAGAACGGCGGACGGAGTCTCCTCTGCGATCGCGTTCGAGCAGATGCTTTCGAGCAGTGCGAGCTCGGTTTGCCGCCCAACGAAGCTCGTGCCCATTACTCAGGAAGGATCAGGCTAGCTTTCTTCGCCAACCCATGGGCGAGTTGCGCCTACGGGTCGCACGACATAAAGCGACAGTGGGGCCTGGCCGGAATCATCCCTCGACCATAATTGCGAACGCCGGACTGCCTCGTTTCTCTGCTCAGCCACACTCATCTCCCTCATGCAAGGGAGTGTCAAGCATCAGCCGGGACACCTGTAAGACATCAGCCGAAACCACGACAAGCATCAACCGGGACGGTTTTGTGATGGTGCAGCCGAAGGCGTTTTGTCGCGCAGCAGCCGAACTTGCACAGGCCGGCGCTCAGCCGGACGCTTCTACTGGTGATCCGACGATGGACGCACTGGCAGTCCGCGGGCCTGGCCTGCCCCCGCCGCCGCCGGGAACCCAGTACTCACCGACCATCTATGGCGCACCGGTGGGAGCCAGAACAGCCAGCGACTCGACGGTAGCTTGAATACGAAGAACCGCCTGCCAGTCGTTTCAACTGCAGTCAGAAAACGGATGGGTGGCCGCCGGACCAGCCCCGATTGAGTTCACGCGGCAGCGGGTCGTGACCTTCCTCAGATCCTTAACAGCCGCCTGCTCTACCGTTGAGCTACTCCGGAACGGGTCCATCGAATTCTAGGTGGTGAACTCGTTTCACCGCCCCGTGCCGCCTCGTACTGGGTGTTACACCGTAACTGCAGCCAACTGCAGCCAAAACTGCAGCCGCCAGGATCCTGACTGGCCAGCGGCCCTAAGCAGCGCGATTCCTCCCGCCGGGGACGTTCGGTGTCCGCCTTGCGTCACGGCTGTTCAGCCATCAGTCCCTGGGGCGCTTGTGCTATTTCCAACACCCCTACCTCATATAAGAAGTAACTGGTGTTGAAGACAAGGCTCGATGCAGAGCGCGCTGATTAACGAAGGCTCTGAAGCCGTGGGTCTCCACTGCGACCTTACGTCTGCGTCTCGGTAACTGAACACGATTGACAACGCTTCCAAACGCTTAGCATCTCGCAGGCTATGACGCTTGTATCCCGAACTGCCTCGGCGCCTCGCGCGCAGGCGTTGGGGCAGGCAATGGTCCTTATGTCAGCCACTGCGTTCGGGACGCTGGCGATCTTTGCCAAGCTCGGGTACGCAAATGGTCTCGGGACTCAGCAGCTGCTCGCCTTCCGCTTCGTGCTTGCGGCGCTGGGCATGGCGGCCATGGCGTTTCTGCTGGGACAAAACATCCTTCGCTTGCGGCGCAAAGACGTCGCGATCTTGCTCGCTATGGGCGGTCTCTTGTACACGGTCCAGTCACTGACTTACTTCTTGGCGCTGCGCACCCTTCCCGCCTCCCTCGTCGTACTCATCGCGTACATCTATCCGAGCCTGGTTGTGGTCGCCGGCTGGCTTTTCCTCCACCGCTCGATCGCCGCCTGGCACCTCGTTGCACTGATGGCCAGCTTCGCAGGTGTGGCGATGCTCGTTGGCGGAGCCAGGTTCCAGATCAGCTGGGCGCTGGTGCTGGCTGTCACATCGCCTGTCGTCTACACGGGCTACATCCTGGTCGGTGAGAGGGTGATGGGCACCGCGCCGGCTCTGGCGGCGAGCGCCGTGATCATGATGGGCGCGGCCTTAGGCTTTTCGTTGCTGGCTCTCTTAACTGGTCAGCTGTCGGCCCCAAGCTCAATGCCAGGCTGGAGCATCTGCGTGGGGATCGCATTGGTGCCGACTATGTTCG
>VBFW01000160.1 GCA_005880525.1 Chloroflexota bacterium
GAGATCTCTAATGTGAACCGGCGCGTGATGGAGAAGGTGCGCGAGGCTTTGCCGTTCCAGGAAGAGATCAAGCCCTATCGCGAGGCTGTCGCGCAGGGCGCGATGCATCTCTTCGAGGAGAAGTACGGCGACACCGTCCGTGTCGTCTGCTTTGGCGATTGGACGTGCGAGCTGTGCGGAGGCACGCACGTCAAGAACAGTGCCGACGTCGGCACCGCGCTGATCCTCTCGGAGTCGAGCATCGGTTCCGGCCTGCGAAGGATCGACATGGTCGTGGGCACGGCGGCGGATGAGCTGGTGCGCCGCGATCGCGACCTGCTGACCGAGCTGGCAAGGTCGTTCAACGTGAGCCCCGACCAGCTGCCATCGCGCATCGAGGCGGTGCGCGGCCAGCTGAAAGAGGCCGAGCGAGAGCGCGAGAGGCTGCGTCGCGATCGAATCGGCGGGGATGGGCTGTCGGTCAAGCACGGCCGCGTGGACTATGTGACCGAGACGGTTGACGCCTCTAACGTGGACGAATTGAAGTCGTACGCGGACCGCTACCTGGAGAAGATGAAGTCCGGGATCGTAACCGTTACCGCCGGCGACAAGTTTGTCATCAAGGTGTCTAAGGACCTGACCGGCCAGTACGATGCCAACCGCCTGAAGGACCTTTTTGGCAAAGGCGGCGGGCCAGCACACCTCGTAACCGGTACGCTGACAGTGCCTGCCCACGAAGCATTCCAACGTCTTGCCGACATCCTGAAATGACCAAGTTCAAGTTCCTTCGCAAGCGCAGCGAGTACTACCGGCACTTCACCGTGCTCGACATCGGCACCGATCTCATCAAGGTGCTGGTGGTCCGGCGCGACGGGCCCGACGGCGAGATCCTCGGCGTCGGCCGCGAGCCTCAAGCGCCGGCGGCGATGTCGGGCGGCGCGATCGCCGACCTCGAGGCCGTGATCCAGGCGTGCAACCGCGCGCTCGAGGCCGCGGAGGACATGGCCAGCACCGTGCCCGGCCAGGTGGTTGTTGGCATCGCGGGCGAGCTCATCAAGGGCTTCTCGTCGACCATCGCCTACCCTCGCGAGAACTCGAAATCGCGCGTCCGGGCGAGCGAGATCTCGTCCATGCTCCAGATGGTCCAGCGCCGCGCGCTGCGCGAGGCCCAGCACCTGCTGGAGCTCGAGCGCAGCTACGGGCAGCTCGAAGCGCGCCTTGTGCACTCGGCCATCACCAATGTGCGAGTCGACGGTTACCCGGTCACGAACCCCGTCGGTTTCACCGGCAAGAACCTCGAGGTCACGGTCTTCAACACGTTCGCGCCGATGACCCACATCGACGCCGTCGAGACCGTGGTGCGCGAGCTCGACCTCGAGCTGGCTTCAGCCGTAGCGCAGCCTTACGCGCTGGCGCGTGCTTGCGCCAGTGAGGAGGTGTGGTCGGAAGGCGGCATCTTCGTCGATGTCGGCGGCGGCACCACCGACGTCGCCCTGGTGCGTGACGGCGGGGTGGAGGGGACTCGCATGTTCAACCTCGGCGGGCGCGCCTTCACGCGCCGGCTGGCCCTGGCGTTCGGCTTGAGCTACGAAGAGGCGGAGGCGCGCAAGCTCCGCCATTCCGAGGGTCTGCTCTCGGCCGAGCAGCACCGCCAGGTCTCGGAGCTGCTCAGCGCCGACGCCGAGGTGCTCCTCCAGGGCCTTGCCTTGAGCCTCAAAGAGCTCGCCCGCGGGGACCGGCTGCCCTCGAACATCTTCCTGTGCGGGGGCGGGAGCCTGCTCCCAGAGCTCACCCTCGAGATGGGCAAGAACAACTGGACCTCAGGTCTTCCGTTCCCCAGATCGCCTAAAATCCGCCACTTGGTCCCGCCAGACGTTCGCAACCTGACCGACTCCTCAGGCCAGCTCTCCAGCCCCCAGGACATCGCTCCGATGGGCCTCGCCAACCATGCGCTTCGTACTGAGACGGAGGAGAGGGACACCGTGAACTCGGTCATGAGACGGGTCCTAAGCGCTATAAAGGCTTGAGACAGAACCTTCCAGGAGACTTGTAGACGCCATGGCAGCCGATCCTATCTATGTCGAGACCGAGGAGGAGATCCCCGAGGTCGTCGAGCGCATGCGGCGCACGACCAGCCAGGACACCATGCTGGTCCTGCCTGCCCGGTCGCGCGTCGGCCAGAGCCGGTTCAACTTCCAGCTGCTCAAGAACTACGCCTCGCGGATGGGCAAGAAGGTCACCGTCGTGTGCGACGACCCGGCCGTGCAGAAGATGGCGTCCGAAACGGGCTTTGCGGTTTTCGGGACGGTCGGACCCGCCGGGGAGGGGATCGCCGCCAAGGAGCCGCCGCCCCCCGCGCCGCGGAAGTGGTGGCAGCGCAAGGGCCCGTTGGTTGCGCCGCACATCGGCGTGATCGCGCCGACCAAGCTCATCACCAAGACCGCCACCGAGCTGAAGCCCGGGCGCTTCCTGCTCTACATGGCGATGCTGATGATCCTCCTGCTCGGGCTGTCGGCGATGGCGGTCTTCGTCCCTAGCGCGTCGGTGACCCTGATCGCGCAGGCCGCCCCTTTCTCGCAGCGTGACGTCGAGATCCAGGCGGAGCCCGGCAAGGCGCCCATCCGGGTGCGCGTCAGCCAGATCTCCCGAACCGACTCGCAGGGCTTCAAGACCACAGGCGTGAAGGCCGTGCCTCTGGCGCCGGCCATGGCTCAGGTCGTCTACACCAACGGTCTCTCCCAGCCGCGGTGCCCGAGCCCAGACTGCGGGTCGCCCGGCCTCGTCTTCCCGAGGGGCCAGCGCCTGAAGGACAACAAGGACGGCCTCGAGTTCGCCCAGATCTCGCCGAACACGCTCGTGCGATGGAACAGCACCGCGACCGTCACCGTCCAGGCGGTCATCCCCGGCCCTGTTGGGAACGTGGGCGACAACGTGATCACCACCATCGAGGACCTGGTCTACGCGAAGGTAACCGCCACCAACCCTCAGGCGGCCGGCGGTGGCACTGACCCGTCGAACACGCCGCTGATGCAAGAGTCCGACTTCGACGCCGGGCGGGCGCAGCTCGAGCAGTCACTCCACCAGGAGATCGCGCAGCAACTGGCGGCCGGGGTGCAGAAGGGCGAGAAGCTCAGCTCGACGATCGTGTTCGGCGCGCCGCAGTTCAACACCGACCACAAGCCAGGTGACGCGGTGCCCAGCTTCAGCGGCACCATGACGGTGCAGGGCGAGGGCGATTTCTACGTGGACGCTGACGTGGCCAAGGCCTACACCACCCACCTGGAGCAGCTCGTGCCCACCAACCAGCAGCTGCTGACCGACTCCGGCGTGAAGGTCGACTATCGCATCCTCAGCGCGACGTCTGGCGGGCACCTGACGTTCATCGGCAATGCGACAGCCTTCGTGGCGCCCAAGCTGGACGAGAACAAGATCCTTGCCTCCATCGTCGGCCGGCCGCTGCAGGGCGCAAAGTTCTACCTGCAGACGCTGCCCATCAAATCTTCGACGATCGAGGAGCAGCCGATTCCGCTGCCGCTGATGCCGCTGCTGGCGCGGCGCATCACGATCCGCTACATCGTCGAGCCAGGGCAGGCGGGGACACTCAAACCCACAGCGTCGCCGTCACCGTAGCCCGGCTGGGCATGCGCATCCTCGCGGTCGACCCGGGGTCAAAGCAGGTCGGCCTGGCTGTCAGCGACCCGACGGGAACGATCGCGACGGCGCTGTCGACGCTGCCGGCGACACCGGCGGAAACACTGGCGGAGCGCATCGCCACCGCGGCTGCAGAGGTATCCGCCGAGCGCATCATCATCGGCCTGCCCCTTCGACTCGACGGTTCGCGCGGACCCGAGGCCGCCGCTGCCGAACGGCTCGCGGCCGGCGTCCGGAAAGCTTCGGGCATGCCTGTCCAGATGGTGGACGAGCGGCTCACGACAGCCGCCGCCGAACGGTCGCTCATCGAGGGAGGCATGCGCCGCGAAAAGCGTCGCGCGTCGATCGACCGCGTCGCCGCGGTGATCCTTCTCCAGGGCCACCTTGACGGCTTACGGAGGTCGAAGCGTGCCGGCTGAGGAACGCAACGGTGGCGAAGAGCCGCAGCCGATCACGCTCATCGACGAGTCGGGCAAGGAGCGTACGTTTCGCATGCATGACGCATTCGAGTTGAAAGGCGTCACGTACTACCTGGTCGAGAGTGCTGACGAACCGTCGGAGGTGCTGCTGCTTCGAGAGGTAGGTGGAGCGCTCGAGACGGTCGACGGAGCCGAGTTCCAGCGCGTGATGGCCGCGCTGGAACATGATGAAGTCGATTGAAGCGACTCGTAGCGATCATCGTCATCCTGGCGGTGCTTGGCTTCGGCGCGTCGCGCGCCTACGACTGGTGGAACTACCAGCTCACCACGCCGGTCAGCACGACGAGCCAGCCCGTCGTCTTCCACGTCGAGGTCGGCTCGCTGCCCGCCGACGTGGCCGGGGACCTCGACCGCCAGCACCTGTTGCGCAACCGGACTGTGTTCGAGTGGTACGTGCGCGTCTCGGGCACCGGCTCGCAGTTTCAGGCAGGGTCGTTCCTGCTCAACCGCAACATGAACATGGTGCAGATCGCCAACGCGCTCGAGCGCGGCGGCGCCGATCAGAAGGTCATCCGGATCCCCGAGGGCTATCCGCTGAAGTTCCAGGCCAACTTCGTGGAGAAGGACTGGCCCGGAATGGGCGCGGAATACCTGAAGGCTGCCGCCAATCCGGACTGGGGCAAGGACTATGACTTCCTGAGCACGCGGCCGACCAACGCCGATCCGCCGCTCGAGGGCTACCTGTTCCCGGACACGTACTCTGTCGACCCGAGCGCAGGGGTGAAGGGGCTCATCAAGGAGCAGCTCGACCAGTTCGGCATCGTTTTCTCACCCGATCTTCGCGCGCAGATCGCGAAGCCCGCGACCGGGCGGCCGGCGGAGTCGATCGAGAACATCGTCATCCTCGCGTCGATGGTGGAGAGGGAGGCGAACAAGGACTCCGACCGCGGCAACGTCTGCAGCGTTTACTACAACCGCCTCGCCAGCAACACCCCGCTCGGCGTCGACGCCACGCTGCTCTATTACCTGGGGCGCCTCACACCCGAGCCAACGTACCCGGAGCTCCAGCTCAACGTGCCCTTCAACACGCGCAAGCACACAGGATTGCCGCCGGGCCCGATCAGCAACCCTGGCAAGGCCGCCCTGCTCGCGTGCATCAAGCCGCCGAAGACGGCTTTCCTCTTCTACTTCACCGACCGCAACGGCACGACGCACTTCGAGACCAACGAAACCGACTTCAACAAGGACATCCAGAAGTACGGCGTGAGTGGTTCCTGATATGAGAGGAAACCGCCTGGTTTCCTCTCACTGGCTCCCGCGACTGCGTCGCGGGGACCCCAGTGGACGCACCTTCGTCGGAGCAAGGGATTCGCGGCCCTGCTCTCCTTCCTCGAGCAAAGCACTACGCCTGTTGTGCATGAAACAAAGTCGTGGCTGGGCCAAGCCCAGCCACCCATGCCACGTGGAGGCGCCAAACGAGTGATGCCCTGAGGATCTTCCTTCTCGGCCACGGAATCTCCTACTCACGCAGCCCGGCGATGCAGTCCGCGGCCTTCCGTGCCGCCGGTCTCGACTGGACGTACGAGCTCCTTGACGTTCCGCCGGACGCGCTCACCCATGCGATCCAGAAGCTGCGCGCGCCAGATGCGGCCGGAGCGAACGTCACCATTCCTTACAAGCTGACAGTGATGGAGCACCTCGATCGACTCGACGCCGACGCCCTGCGGGCGCATGCCGTCAACACGATCAGCCGCGACGGCGAGCACCTGGTCGGGTCGAACACCGATGTGGCAGGCATTCGGTCAGCGCTCGAGGACGT
>VBFW01000203.1:0-26793 GCA_005880525.1 Chloroflexota bacterium
TTCGGCGCCCCGGCAATGGCCCCGCTGAAAGGCGCGCCGGTCCGCAGGACGCGGTCGGCGAGCGCTGGCCTTTCCCACAGGCCGAGCAGCGCCCGCTTGCGCAGCGACTTCCGGCCGCGCCGCCGGTGCTCGAGGATCTGCCGCGGCAGCGGGATGTCGACGGGGCACGCCTCCTGGCAGGCGTTGCACTGGGTGCATAGCGTGTTGGGCAGGTCGGCCTCGGCAAGCCCGTGGTGGAACGGCGTGAGCACCAGGCCGATCGGGCCGTTGTAGCTGTGCCCGAACTGGTGACCGCCGAGGGCCATGAATGGAGGACATGCGTTCGAGCACGCGCCGCAGCGGATGCAGGTGAGCGCGTCGCGGAAAATCGGATCGTCGCGCATGCGCTCGCGGCCGTTGTCGAGGATCACGCAGTGCATCTCGCGCGGGCCGTGCACGCCGATCGTCAGGGATTGCTCGATGTCCGCCGAGCGCGATGGCCCCGTGATCCAGTTGACGTAGCTCGTGATGCGCTGACCCGTCCCGCTGCGCGTGAGCATTCGCAGCTGGGCGATCGCGTCTTCATATGAGGCGATGAGCTTGTCCATGCCGAACAGCGCGATGTGGACGGGAGGCAGCGTGACGGTGAGGTCCGCGTTGCCCTCGTTCGTGACGAGCACAACCGTTCCCGTTTCGGCGATGGCCATGTTCGCGCCGCTGATGCCGACCACGGCCTCGATGAATTTCTGGCGCAGGGAAAGGCGCGCGTGGTGCTGGATGGCCTCGACGGTCGGTTCGGTGCCAAAGACCCGCGCCGCGTCTTCCTTGGTGAGGTGGATGGCCGGGGCGATGATGTGCGAGGGGCGGGTGCCCGTGAGCTGGACCATGCGCTCGCCCAGGTCTGTCTCGACGACCTCCATCCCTAGCGATTCGAGGTAGGGGTTGAGCTCGATCTCCTCGGAGGCCATTGACTTGACCTTGGTCACTACCGGCCGCACGCCTGCGCCGGGAGCGTGCTCCGCGGCAGCGTTCCAGCACAGCTGGCCGATGATGTCGCGCGCCTCCGCCGCGTCGGCGGCGAAATGCACCTGGCCGCCGACCGCCTCCAATCGCTCGGCAAACTGGCGCGCGAGCTCGGGCAGGCGGTCGAGGTTGGCGCGCCGCCTCCGCTTGAGGTCCTCGCGACCCTTGGTGAAGTCGAAGTCGGCGAAGCCTGCGTCGCGCCGCCCACGAATCCCGGTCATCGCGGACGTCAGCGCACGCTGAAGGTTCTCGTCGTTGAGCGCGTGGCGCACGCGCCCGGAGAAATGGAGCCTGCTCTCAGGCACTCGTCGCTTGCGCCGTCGCTTCGTGGATCGATTCGGCCACTGCGGCGGGGCTGCTCACCGGCGTCAAGCATATGGTTCCGACGCAGACCACCGCCCTGTCTTCACTGCTCGGCTCGATCACGGCGTAAGGATGGGCGAGCATCGCGGCCCGTGCCAGCTCTTCACTGCCGGTGGTGACCTTCACCGGCGGGCGGAGGCGGTCGAGGGCTCGGGCGAACACCGCCGCCATCAATCCGTACTGGCGCGGGAGTGAAGCCACCGATTCGAGAGCGCGCCGGGCGCGGCCAAGGTGCACCTGCTCGGGGTCACCGAGCAAAGCGTCCAGCTCGATCAGCGCCACCGCGGCGACGGAGTTCTCGCCCAGTGGCTTCACAGGGTCGACCAGCCTGCCGAGCTCATCGCCGCCGGACCGGTCGAAGTAGCCCCCCAGCTGCTTGTCGGCGTAGCGATCCTCGAGATGGCCTGCGAGCTCGGTTGCAATCGCGAGCCATCTGTCGCCGAGGCCCGACTGGTACGCCCTGACGGCCGCGAGCAATCCCCACGCCTGGTCGCCCAGCTGGCCGCCAACCCCATCGGCGTGGGAGAGTCCGCCCGCGCGCGCGTAGCGATCGGCGAACAGGCGCTCGAGCGCCAGCGCGGCATTAGCGCGCAGGTCGGGGAGCGCGTGGCGCCTCGCGGCATCGAGATAGGCCACCGCCAGCGCAGCATTCCACGCGGAGTAGACGCGCCGGTCCACGTAAGGTGCTTGCTCGGCGGCGCGGCCGCCGGCGTCCAGCTCGTAGTAGCGCTCGTCGGCGTCCTGGCTGCCGGCGTAAAGGCCAGTGTCGTTGTTCCGGAGCACCCGATCCAGGTAGCCGGTGGCGGTTTCGAGCGCGCCCGTCAGCCCGGCCAGAGAGAGTGCGCTCACCAGGCCTGCGTGGTCTTCGAGCATCTTCTCGTAATGCGGCACGCTCCAGTCCTGCGTCGTCGAATACCGGAAGAAGCCGCCCTCGACGTGGTCGTACATCCCGCCGCCCGCCATCTGCTCGAGCGTGTGCACCGCCATCTTCCGGAGCTCTTGATCGCCGCGGATCTGCGCCTGCTCCAGCAGCAGCAGGATGGCGTCGGTCTGCGGGAACTTCGGAGCCGTGCCGAAACCGCCGTACGCGGTGTCGTAGGAGCTGCGCACCGCGTTGAGGATCGCCTCGACCAGCGACGGATCCAGCTCGCCCGCGCTGCGGGCGGCGATCCCACCCGAGCGCTTGCGGCCCTCGAGCACCTTGCTTGCGATCTCGGGCCGGTTGGTGCGGTAGTACGACGCGACCCTTCGCAACGCTCCCGCCATCTGCTCCGGCGGCAGGTACGTGGCGCCCGTGAGGATGTCACCTGACGACGTCAGAAACGCGGTCGTCGGCCAGCCTCCCATGTTGTAGCGCTGGTTGATGTCAGGCCGGACGTCGTTGTCGACGCGGATGGGCACGTACTCGTTCTTGATGAGGTCGATGACGCCCGGGTGCGAGTACGTGGTCTCGTCCATGACGTGGCACCAGTGGCACCACACCGCTGAGATGGACAGCAGGATGGGCCGGTCCGTCCGCCGAGCTTCTTCAAATGCCGCCTCCGACCACGGGCGCCAGCCGATCTCGGCGGCGCGGTTGGGACGCGGCGAGAAGTGGAACTCGGAGGCGTCCGGTGCGCGTTCGGCGTCGGCCATACGCCCAGTGTAAGAATGGCGGTGTGATATCCACCAGCGCGGTCGATACCTATATCCAGAGCAACTCACGGCGTTTTGTCGATGAGCTGAAAGAGCTCTGCAGCTTCCCGAGCATCTCCAACAACGGCCTCGACGCAATCAAGCCGGCCCGCGACTGGATCGCCAATCGTCTCGCCGGTTTCACCGACCGCGTCGAGACTCTTGACGCGGGCGGGATGCCCGCGCTGTACGCCGAGGTGAAAGGCGCCGGCCGACGCAAGCTCCTTCTGTACGAGCACTACGACGTGCAGCCGGTCGACCCCATCGACCAGTGGGAGGCGGACCCGTTTAAGGCTGTAGAAAAGGACGGCAGGCTCGTGGCTCGCGGCGTCGCCGACGACAAGGCCGACGTGATGGCGCGCATCCACGCTGTCGAGGTGCTGAAGCACCTCGGCGAGATCCCGGTCACGCTGCGCTTCCTGGTCGAGGGCGAGGAGGAGATCGGCTCGAAGACCTTCGAGAAGATCGCGCACAAGCATGCGGACAAGCTGAAGGCCGACGGGTGCCTCTGGGAGTCGGGCGGGTTCGACAGCGCCGACCGCCCAATGATCTTCTTCGGCGTCAGGGGCCTGCTCTACATCCAGCTGCGCGTGAGCCTGCTGGCGTTCGACCAGCACTCAGGCTACGCAAGCCTGTATCCGTCGGCTGCCATGTATCTCATCCGCGCGCTCGCAAGCCTTCGCGACCAGGACATGAACATCGGCATCCAGGGCTTTTACGACGACGTCGTTCAGCCGACCGAAGCCGACCGAAAGATGCTCGCGAAGATCGACCCCGAGGTCGATGAGCGCAAGCGCCTCATCGGTTTCGACGAGATGATCCGCAACCCTTCGCCCGACAAGGTCGTCGAGCAGCTGCTGTTCACGCCGACATGCAACATCGCAGGGGTGACCACCGGCTACCAGGGTCCCGGGTCGAAAACGGTGCTTCCAGCGGAGGCAACTGCCAAGCTCGACTTCCGGCTCATCCCGAACCAGGACCCGACCGACATTCTCAGCAAGCTGCGGCGCCACCTCGATGGACACGGTTTCGAGAAGGTCGAGATCCTCTGGTCGGATGGCGAGAAGCCGGTGCGGTCGGACCCGAGCTCGGACATCGGCAAGGTCATGGTGGAAAGCGTCCGCGAGCTGCACGGCGAGCCGGTCATCTGGCCGTTCATGCAGGCGACAGGTCCGATGCACCCAGTGGTGGCCGACCTCGGCATCCCGACAGTCATGCCTGTGGGTGTGGGCCGGCCCGAAAACCGGATCCATGCCCCCAACGAGAACATCCGGGTCGACGACTACCTCAACACGATCCGCCTCATGTGCCGGGTGTGGGAGAGGTTCGGGGCGGCCGGCTAGATGGAGAAGATTCGCGACAAGCTCTTCACTGTGAAGTACGTCGAGGACACTGGCCACCCGCACATCGAGATCGTCGACCAGGACGTGTGCGGGACGAAGTGCGAGGGCAAGTACTGCAACCACTTCTGCCCTGCCGGGGTGTACGAGTGGGACGAGGAGCAGCAGAAGAACCTGGTGAGCTTCGGCAACTGCATCGAATGCGGCGCCTGCTCGATCGGCTGCCCGTTCGACAACATCACGTGCCACTCCCCGCGCGGGGGCTTCGGGGCCCAGTACCGGCTGGGTTAGGAATACAAGCCGCTCTGGGCACAATTGAACCTAGAGCAATGAGCGGTTACGACGTCATCATCGTCGGCGGCGGCCCCGCCGGGCTGGCCGCAGGCCTCTACACCGCCCGCATGGACCTCAAGGCGGTGCTGCTCGACCGCGGGCCGCTGGGCGGGCAGCTGCTGAACACCGAGCTGATCGAGGACTACCCCGGCTTCGAGTCGATCCTTGGCTCCGAGCTCGCCGTGAAGATGGGCGACCACGCGCGCAAGTTCGGTCTGGAGATCCGGGACTTCGAGCCCGTGAAGGAGATCGATGTCGAGGACGGAGCCAAGGTGGTCCGGCTCGAGTCGGGCGAGGAGCTGCGCGCCCCCGCCGTGATCATGGCCGCCGGCGGCCTGCCGCGATACCTGGAGGTGCCCGGCGAGAAGGAGTTCTGGGGCCGCGGCGTCAGCTACTGCGCAGTGTGCGACGGTGCGTTCTTCAAGGGCGAAGAGCTCGCCGTCGTCGGCGGCGGTGACGCGGCGGTGGAGGAGGGCGACTTCCTCACGCGCTACGCCTCGAAGGTCTACATCATCCACCGGCGCAACGAGCTGCGGGCGCAACCGATCCTGGTCGACCGTGCGCGCGCCAACCCGAAGATCGAGTTCATCCTCGACGCGGTGGTGAAGGACATCAAAGGCGACCAGAAAGTCCGCGCATTGGACTACGAGCACCGCGGCCACGTGACCGAGCTTCCGGTCGGCGGCGTCTTCATCTTCGTAGGCTTCGTGCCCAACTCGATGCTGTTGAAGATGCACGTCGACCACGACGATGCCGGCTACATCACCACCGACCGCAACATGCAGACATCGGTCGACGGAATCTGGGCGGTGGGCGATGTGAGGTCGCAGCTGACCAAGCAGATCGCGACCGCCGCGGGTGACGGCACGACGGCGGCGGTTGCCGCGTCGAACTACGTCTCCGCGCTCAAAGACGCAGCGCGCGCATAGACGAGGTATGCGTTTCTCGCCGCCAACGTCGTGCTCGCCGTCCTCTACGTATCGCGCGGCGGGAACTACGCGGTGAGACGCGCCTTGCGTCCACTGCCCGCCACCGCGTAGAAACTACTCGTGCGCATCAAGCGCTTCGGCTGGGTCAGAGACATCCCCGACCAGCGCGACCTTCGCTACCAGCCGCCGCCCAGGATCGCCCGGGCTCTTCCGCCGAAGGTCGACCTCCGCGCCGGCTTCACCCCTTGCTACAACCAGGGCGAGCTCGGCTCCTGCACGGCCAATGCGATCGCCGGTGCCCTGGAGTTCCTGGAGCGGAAGGAGGGCGAGACGCCGCCGGTCATGCCGTCCAGGCTCTTCATCTACTACAACGAGCGCGCGCTCGAGGGCACTGTCGACAGCGACTCGGGCGCCCAGATCCGCGACGGCATCAAGACCGTCGTCAAGCGCGGCTTCTGCGCCGAGGACCTCTGGCCGTATGACATCAAGCGCTTCGCGGTCAAGCCGCCGGAGAGCTGTTATCGCGCCGCCCTGAAGGAGCAGGTGAGCGAGTACCTGCGCCTCGAACACCAGTCGACGATGCCGCTGCTCGCGTGTCTCGCGAGCGGTTTCCCGTTCGTGTTCGGCTTCTCCGTGTACGAGAGCTTCGAGTCGCCGAGCGTCGCCGCGAGCGGTGTCGTCCCGATGCCGAAGATGAGCGAGCGCGTGCTCGGAGGTCATGCGGTGGTCGCGTGCGGCTACGACCTCAAGGCTTCGCGCTTCACCGTTCGCAACTCATGGGGAGGCCGCTGGGGGATCGGCGGCTATTTCACGATGCCGTTTGCCTACCTGACCGACGCGTACCTCTCGGCCGACTTCTGGACGATCCGCAGGGTTCCGGTCTGAGCCGAGCTCAGGCCGTGACGTCGACCCAGACGAGACCAGGTGGCAGGCTCAGAGCCTGACCGTCGGCCGTCGTGAACGTGATGGGCGAGTGGCTGTCTGCGCCGCTCCAGGCGCCCGCGTAGTGCTGACCCTTGTAGTAGATGTCCGCCGACCCTGTCGACTCGAGATTGAAGTCGTGGATGAGCGAGCCGTGGCCGTCACTGACGTTCAGCTCGGTTACCTGCGTGTGCATCACGATCAGCATCTCGATGCGTAGCGGCTGGCGCGACTTGGCATCGCGGTACGCGTGGCCGTTCTCGGTCTTCTGGTAAGTGCCCATGAGCGGGTCGTAGGTGTACGACGAGCTGTGCTCGCTGACGATGACCGACGTCGCCGGCATGCCGCCGGCCGGGCTGGGCCGCGCCTTGGACATCGAGAATGCGGGCAGGTTTGGAAAGAGCTGGGTCTCGACGCGGTTCACGCCGTCGCCGGTGATCATGAGGTTGTCAGGCGCGTAGCGGCTGTTGCTGCGGAACGTGTAGCCGACCGTGTCGAAGAACTGGTGCACAGGCTCGGATCCCGCGGCGGCCTGCGTCACTGAGGACTCGCCCGACTGGAAGAGCACGCCCTTGTAGTGGCGGCCGAGCTTGAGCGACACGAGCCGGCTCGAGCGCATCGGGCCGATGAGGTCAGGCGCGTTTCCGTAGATCGCGGTGAGCCGGGTGATGCCGCCCTCGGCCAGGTACTCGTACACCATGTCCGCGGCCTGCAGCCCGTTCTGGTCCACCGCGTCCGCGTCGTTGGGAATCTGGATCAGCGCCGGGTACTTGAGCGGGGTCGTGTGCTCCTGGTCGCGGTAGTAGAGGCCAGTCACGAGCGTCCACGACGCCTTGACGGTGTGACCTGTCGAATCGGTGGCGCCGGACCCGAGCTTGACGACGAAGGGTCCTGAAGGAATTCCCTGCGTCGACACCGTCGCGCTGCGTGAATCCTTTGCCCAGTTGAGCGTCAGCGCCTTGGCGCCCAGCGTCATCTTCACAGTGGTCGGCACCATCACGTCGTTGAAGGCGAGCGTGATCGTCGTTCCTGGCAGAACCTCGGAGCCATCGGTGATGGCGGCACCACCGGCCCCTGTAACTGACGCGATGCGCGGCACGATCGTCGTCGTGAATGTCCAGTGCGCGGCCTTCACCTGATGCCTGGAGGTGTCGGTGAACGATCGCAGCGCCAGCGTGTAGCTCGTGAGGTCGAGCAGCGGCTGGGCCGGAACGAACTGGTATCGATCCTGACCCGACACTGAGACGAATGCGCCGTTGGTTGCGGGTTCGATCGAGAAGCTCTTCTGCAGCGAGTCAAGCGCGACTGACCGGTTGAAGGAGAACACGAGGCGTGTCTCGGTCGGCACCTCCTTCTGGCCCGACGCGACGCTGAGCGCGACAGCAGTCGGCAGCGTGTTGAGGTAGGCGAGGTAGCCGCCGGCGCTCGTGAACAAGAGCGCGACGAGAACCGCGACTGCGATCCAGCCTCGACGCATGGGCAAGCCGAAGCGGTTCTTCTGGATCGGCGGCCTTGGCGCGGGCCAGGCCGTGTGCGCGATCTCCTCTTGGTGCTGCGACGTATCCAGGGACAACGGAGCGCTGCCGATTATGCCATCAGCCTGGTCGATCTGCTCGATCGAGAGAGCGAAGGTAGGAGAAGGAGTAAAGCCCCGTGGCGTGTCCGCTGTCAAACCTGATCTGCAACGCGTACTGGCCGACCAGGGTTACGTCCTGAATTCGCAACTCCTCATCGGGCAGGTTGCGCACGCGCGACAGACGGCCCGGTGCGCCGGCCTCACCGCGACACTCCGCGCAAGGACACGCCCATCGCAGCTGCTCGCCTCTGTACGAGCTCACGTGTCCGCCTTCCCACGTGATCTGCATCACCTGCTGCGCGCGATCGACGTCGACCGTGACGGGAAACGGATCCGGGTCTTTCAGTGGACGTTGATGACCGGAAGCTGGCGGAACGACTGGATCGATGTTCGCGCCGCTACCTGAGATGCGATTGCGGTGAACGCCTTCGCGCCCGCCGACTCTGGACGCGAGATGACCACGGGTGTGCCGGCATCAGCGTCCTCGCGAATCCCCTCCTCGAGCGGCACGGCGCCGAGGAATGGAACGCCGAGGCGCGTCGCTGCGGCCTCAGCGCCACCGTGGCTGAAGATCTCGTGCCGATTCCCGCAGCTCGGGCACACGTACCAGCTCATGTTCTCGATGAGTCCGAGCGGCGTCACGTTCAGCTTCCGGAACATCTGCAGAGCTTTGACAGCGATGTCGGTGGCCACGTCCTGCGGCGTGCACACGATGGCGACGCCTGTGATCGGCACCGCCTGTGCGAGCGTCAGCGAGGCGTCGCCTGTGCCGGGCGGAAGGTCGATCACCAGGTAGTCGAGGCGGCCCCAGTCGACCTGGATCATCATCGCCTCGATAGCCTTGCCCACCATCGGGCCTCGATAGACCGTCGCCTGATCGCCTGGATAGATCTGGCCGAACGACATGATCTTCAGGCCGTGTGCCTCGATGGGCTTCAAGCGGCCGTTGGACTGCTCGGGAACCACGCGCGAGTTGGTCATGGTGGGGACGGACGGTCCGAGGATGTCGGCGTCGAGCAGCCCGACGTCGGCACCCGCAATGCGCAGCGCGGCGGCGAGGTTCACGGCCACCGTCGACTTGCCGACGCCGCCCTTGCCTGACGCGACCGCGATCGTCTGCTTGACGCCGGGCAGGATCTCCGACGGCTTCGGGCGCATGAACGCCGGGCGGACGTTGGCGGTCATGCGCACCTCGACCGCCGTCACGCCGGGAAGCCCCCCGACCGCATCCTGAGCCTGCGACTTGAAGCGATCCCTCACCGGGCACGCCGGGGTGGTGAGCTCGAATGTGAAGCTGACGCGACCCGCCGGATCTACGGTCAGCTCCTTGATCATGCCCAGGCTCACGACATCGCGACCGAGGTCTGGGTCCTGGATTTGCGCAAGCGCGTCGAGCACCTGCTCGTTGGTGGGCGTCGGCATCGCATGGCATGTTACGGGGACTTGAGCTCAGCCACCCCAGCCGCGTTCGCCGCCCACCAGGCCGCCTGCCGGCGGTGCACCGTCTGTGCCGACCAGGGCATCATCGCCGAGGCGACGCCGACCTTCTCGGGCGAATGGGGCGCGAAGTTCCTCCTGGTCGGCCAGGCACCGGGCCCGGTCGAGCGCGAGTCGCGGCGGCCTTTCTCAGGCCGTGCCGGCAAAGAGCTGGACCGCTGGATGCTGCGCGCGGGTTTCGAGTCGGCCGAGGAATTTCGCCGCGTCACGTACATCGCGGCGCTGATGCGATGTTTTCCAGGACGCAATCCGCGCGGCACCGGCGACCTTCGCCCGCCGCCGGCCGGCATCGCCAACTGCGCGCACTGGCTCGACGCGGAGCTGCGAATGCTGCGACCGCGCGTGCTGATTCCCGTCGGTCAGCTTGCGATCGTGCGCTTTCTGGGTCATGGGTCGTTGGAGTCTCGCGTGGGCAAGAAGTTCGGCGAGCGTCCTGTGATGGTCCCGCTTCCCCATCCGTCGGGACAGAGTCGCTGGCTCAACGATCCAGAAAATCGCGAACGGCTCACGCATGCGCTGGCGCTCATCTCACAATTGCGCAGGAGGCTCGCATGAAGTACGTGCTCGTTTTTTATGGAGGCGGAATGCCCGACACACCGGCCGCGCAGGCGCGCGTGCTCAAGCAGTGGAGCCGGTGGTACGAAAATCTCGGCAAGTCGGTCGTCGACGGCGGGCTCCCGTTCTCGGGCCGCGTTAACAAGATTCGCGACGACGGCACGAGCGCGAAAGGTCCGATAGGCCAGAGGGCCACGGGCTACGCGATCCTCGACGCTCAGGACCTCGAAAAGGCCACCAGGATGGCGAGAGGCTGCCCGATCCTCAAGAGCGGCGGCAGCATCGCGGTCTACGAAACCGCGTCCATGATGTAGCTCGTTGCCGTTCTTCTTCGCCGAGCGCCAGGGTCATCGCGCGATCATCCGCGGCTCGGACGCATCGCACCTCGCGCGCTCGCTGCGCGCGCGACCCGGAGAGGAGATCCAGGTCGTCGACGCTCAGGGTTTCCTGCTCACCGTGCGTGTCGAGTCGGTAAGCAGCTCGCTGATTGCCGGACGCATCGTCGCCGAAGAGGAGCACCGGCCGGAGCCCACGCGTCACATCGTGGTGGCGATCGCACACCTGCCGGCCGCCTCACTGGACCTGGTGCTGTCGCGCTGCACCGAGGTGGGCGCGTCGGCGTTCCACATCGTGCAGGCGGATCGCAGCGTCGCGCGTGGCGCCAGGCAGGACCGATGGCAGACGATCGTGCGCGAGGCCGCGATGCTGGCCGGGCGCCTGCGCGTGCCGGTCGTCGCAGGCCCATCACCGCTCGCGGAGGTGCTGCGCGATGAGCCGAACCCGGTGATGCTCGTGCGCGCCGCGAAGGCTCCGCTCAGCGCGATGTCGCGCGACGGCGACGTGACACTTCTCGTCGGGCCGGAGGGCGGATGGACCGAGCGCGAGGCCGAGATGGTCCCCGTGCACGCGGCGCTCGGGCCGCGCAACTTACGCGCCGACACGGCGGCGATCGTGGCGACCGCAATCGCGGCCGGGATCTAGCGCTTCAGTTTGCGGTAGGTGACAACCTCGCCCACGATCACCGTTATCGAGGAGAGGACGAAGAGCCCGATCGGAAAAAGCATGAGCAATGGGTTTTCGAAGTTGATGGCCAGCACGATCAGGCCGAGGTCGAAGACGATAAAGGTGTAAGCGAGATAACCGCGGGGCGTGGCGGCATACCCCGGCGGAAGCGAGCCCAACGGCCTCGAGGTCACGCGCCGAATCACGAAGTCCCTTCCGAGAATCAAGGCAATCGACGAAATCACCAGCGCCGAACCCAGAACCAGTAGCGTGACTCGAGACCTCCCTAGGATTGCTCCGTGCCCGCCGATAGCAGCCTCGTTCGGAACTTTTGCATCATCGCCCACATCGACCACGGGAAGTCGACGCTGGCCGACCGGCTGCTGGAGTTCACCGGGTCGATCAGCAAGCGGGACATGCAGGACCAGGTCCTCGACACCATGGATCTGGAGCGCGAGCGCGGCATCACCATCAAGCTCCAGGCGGTCCGGATGACCTACCCGGCTTCGGACGGCCAGACCTACGAGCTGAACCTGATCGACACGCCTGGCCACGTCGATTTCTCCTATGAGGTGTCGCGGTCGCTCGCCGCGTGCGAGGGCGCGATCCTCGTGGTCGACGCGGCCCAGGGCATCGAGGCCCAGACCCTCGCGAACCTCTACCAGGCGGTCGAGGCCGGGCTCCGCATCGTGCCGGTGGTCAACAAGATCGACCTCGACGCCGCGCAGCCCGAGATGGTCGCCGAGGAGATCGCCGACGTCACAGGCCTTCCGCGCTCGGAGGTGATTTTCGCCTCGGCGAAGCTCGGCATCGGCACGCAGGACATCCTCGAGGCGGTCATCGCGCGCGTGCCGCCGCCACGGGGCGACGCGAGCGCGCCGCTGAGGGCGCTCATCTTCGACTCGCACTACGACACGTACCGAGGCGTCATCACATATGTGCGGGTCGTCGATGGCGAGATCCTGCCGCGCACGAGGATCCGGATGATGAACACCGACAAGGTCCACGAGGTCGATGAGGTGGGATGGTTCGCGCCGCGTCCTCGGGCGGCCGAAAAGCTGATGGCCGGCGAGGTCGGCTACGTGACAGCTGCCATCAAGAACGTGATCGACGCGCGCGTCGGCGACACCGTCACGACCGCGGAGCACGGCGCCAAGAAGCCCCTGCCCGGCTACCGCCAGGTGAAGCCGATGGTTTTCGCGGGGCTTTTCCCGACCGACTCCGACCAGTTCTCAGAGCTGAAAGAGGCGCTCGAGAAGCTGCAGCTGAACGACGCAGCCCTTTCGTACGAGCCCGAAAACTCCGCAGCGCTCGGCTTCGGTTTCCGCTGCGGCTTCCTCGGCCTGCTGCACCTCGAGATCGTGCAGGAGCGCCTGGAACGGGAGTTCCAGCTCGACCTGATCACGACCGCGCCCACTGTGGAGTACGAGGTCAAGCTCCGTCGCGGGGGCATGGTCCACGTCGACAACCCCGCCCTGCTGCCGGACCCCACCACCATCGAGTCGGTCTCGGAGCCTTTCGTGAAGCTGTCGATCATCGTCCCGTCCATATATGTCGGCGCGATGATGGAGCTCTGCCAGGACCGCCGCAGCATGTTCAAGCATCTCGAGCATCGTCCCGGCGAACGCATCGTTCTCGAGTACGAGACCCCGCTGGGCGAGATCATCCACGACTTCTACGACCAGCTGAAGTCGCGCTCCAAGGGCTATGCGTCGATGGACTACGAGATGATCGGCTTCCGCGAAGGAGAGCTGGTGAAGCTGGACGTGCTGGTCGCGGGCGAGCCGGTGGACGCGCTGTCGCTGATCGCGCACCGCAGCAAGGCGCAGGCGCAGGGCCGCCGGCTGGTCGAGAAGCTCAAGACGATAATCCCGCGGCAGCTGTACGAGGTGCCGCTCCAGGCTGCGATCGGCGGCAAGGTCATCGCGCGCGAGACGATCCCCGCGATGCGCAAAGATGTGCTCGCCAAATGCTATGGCGGTGACGTGACCCGGAAGCGCAAACTCCTCGAGAAGCAAAAAGAAGGGAAGCGGCGCATGAAGCGCGTCGGCTCGGTCGAGATCCCCCAGGAGGCGTTCATGGCGGTGTTGAAGCTTGACTAAAAGGGCGCTCGCGTTGGTTGTGTTCGCCGCGCTGCTGCTCGGCGCCGCCTGCACGCGCTCGGGGGCTTCCAGTGGCGGCGGAGGCACGCCGGCGCAGATCTACGCCGCCGCCCCGACCGTGGACGAGGTCAGGTCGTCGCTCGGGTCCGAGACGTGGTGGCCGGCGACGCCTTCGTTTCGCATCCGGCCCCTCGGCCTTCCGAGCATGTCCGAAGGCGAGAAATTCGGCATCACGCAGCGCTTCATTCACGTAGGAAGCTCAGAGCACCTGGCGGCCGACTACACGGTCTGGAGCACCACCACCTACGCAAGCGCGCTGTTCAACATCATTCAGAACCAGGTCACGTCGATGACCGGTCCGCGCGCCGGCGATCAGAGCCTCTATTGGGGCACCAGGTCTCACACCGACACATCGCTGTACGACACCAGCGCCCTCATCCGCGTGGGCCAGGTGATCATGGAGATCGACGCCACCAAGGGCTCGGGTTACGTCGACACCAAACAGATGGGGAAGCTCGCCACCAAGATGGTGTCGAAGCTGAAGGGCGCGTTGAAGGGGACGGTCAAGCCGAGCCCGCTGCCGGAGAGCGATCAGAAGCTGCTGCTGCCTCTTGGCACCGATGTCACGCTCGCGGCATCGGTGAGGCTGCCCGTCGAGGTCGCCGCCGAGATACTCGGCGCCTCCTCGCCGCAGGACGTCGTCGACTCGTTCACGAAGCTGAACGTCAAGGACTTCCTGTTCGGCGACTACGCGTTGAATGCCGACCTCAACATGGAGGTGCGCGCGATCGTCTTCAGCTTCTCGAGCCCGAGCGACGCCGCCGATTGGATCGACGTCGCCGTCGGCAGGGCCAACCTCGACGCCTCGGGAGTCGCGTCAGGCTATGCGGCGGGCATCGGCGAGTACTACGCGTTCATCCTCGCCGGCTCGCACGTCGGCCTGCTGTTCTGCAACTCGCTGTCGCCATACGAGGCTGCGTCGCGAGCGTGCGAGAGCCCGATCGGCAGCCTGATCGGAGCGTGGCAGACCCGGCTGACCTAGATCCCTCCCCACCATGTGGGGAGGTTAGGTGGGGGCGTCGGCCAGGCTTAGGCCTTCGACGCTTTCTGCTCCTGGGCCTCTAGAAACCAGTGCCACTGGCGCTCGAGGCCTTCTCGCAGCGACGTCCCCGGCTCCCATCCGAGCTGCATGCGCGCGCGCGTGATCGAGGCGCCTGCCCGCCGGTGGTCGAAAGGCTGCCTGTCCACGTGCCGGCGCGTGAGCTGCATGCCCGCCACCTCGGTGAGCACATCGAGCGCCTGGTTGACCGAGACTCCGCTTCCGCCGCCGACGTTGTAGAGGTCGCCGGGCGATCCCCGCTGCGCCGCTCGCACCGTCACGTCCACGGCGTCGGTGACGTACGTGAAGTCGCGGGTCTGCTCGCCGTCGCCGTACACGTCGAATACGCGGCCGTCGTACATCGCCTGCATGGCCTTCGCGAGCATCAGGTCGGGGCGCATGCGCGGCCCGTACACGGAGAAATAGCGCAGCCTGACCACAGGCATGCGGTAGTTCTTCCAGTAGACGTATGCGAGGTGCTCGCCGGCGAGCTTGGTGACGCCGTACTGCGACAGGGGCGCGGGCGCTGTGGTCTCGGCGGTGGGGAAGACCTCAGCGTCGCCATAGACCGAGGCCGACCCTCCGTAGACAAAGGACTTGAGCTTCATGTCCTTCACCGCGTCGAGCAGGTGATGCGTGGCGATCACGTTTTCGCGCAGGTAATGGTCGAACTGCATCGGCGCGGCGCGAACGCCGGGGCGGCCGGCCAGGTGGTAGACGGCCTCGGCGCCGTCGAGCGCCGAGGAAAGATCGTCCTGCGAAAGGTCGAGCGACTCGAATCGGAAGCGGCTGTGCGTGCGCGCCTGGCCGACATTGCGCTCCTTCGCGGCGCGCGCGTAGTAGTCGGTGAACCCGTCGATGCCGACCACTTCGTGGCCGTCGCTGAGGATGCGCTCCACGAGGTGCGAGCCGATGAAGCCGGCCGCGCCGGTGACGACCACTTTCACGGGATGGCCATTCTAGGCGCGGCCGTATTCTTCCAGCCGTGGGTCGATTCGAGGCCTGGCTGGCGGATTCCGGCCTGGGCATCACGGTCAAGCAGTTCCCGCAGGGCACGCGCACCGCGCCAGACGCGGCACGCGCGGTCGGCTGCGACGTGGGGCAGATCGTGAAGTCGCTCGTGTTCATGGCCGCGGGCGCACCCGTCGTGGCCCTGGTCAGCGGGAGCAACCGACTCGACGAGTCGCGCCTCGGTTCAGTCGCGGGCGAGCCGGTGACCAAGGCGGGCGCTGAGGCCGCGCGCGGCGCCACCGGATACGCCATCGGCGGCGTGCCGCCTTTCGGTCACGCGACCGACGTCCCCGTCTTCATGGATCGTGACCTGCTGGCCTATGACGTGGTGTGGGCGGCGGCGGGCCGCCCTGACTCAGTGTTCGAGATCGCACCGGATCGATTGCGGGAGCTGAGCGGCGCAGTCGTCGCGGACCTGAAGACGGCGTGAGCTCGATCCTCGTGTTCTGCCGCGACTGCGGCAAGCAGGTGCCCAGCTCTGAGACTCAGGACCAGCTGTGCCTCGACTGCCGGGTCCGGCGCTCGATGGCGGAACTTCGCGATGAGCACGCGCGGCTGTGGCGCAAGCGCGAGCGCTACCGCAGCCACAACGGCTCGAATGTCGCGCAGATTTCCCGTCAGATCGCACGAGTCGAGGATCGGATGGCGTCGCGCATACGAGAGATGGTCTCCAACGAGCGGCGCGCCGGCGAGCTGCTGCAGCGCGAGCTCGAAGCGGCGCGCGGCCAGCGCTACACCATCAAAGGCGTATGACCACGCATCCGTTCCGGCACCTCTACGTGCACATTCCTTTCTGCCGGCACAAATGCGGCTACTGCGACTTCAACGCGTACGCCGGGATGGACCGTCTGATGCCCGACTACGTGACTGCGCTCAACGCCGAGCTCACCGCCGCCCGGGAGACGCGTCCGTTCGGAACGCTGCGGACCGTTTATCTCGGCGGTGGCACGCCGAGCCTGCTCCCGCCAGAGCTGATCGCGAGCGTGCTCAGCCACATCCGCTCGACGTTCGACGTCGAGCCCGACGCCGAGGTCACGCTCGAGGCCAACCCCGGCAGCACCGACGAGGCGCGGCTCGAGGCCTGGCTGCAGGGCGGTGTCAACCGTCTCAGCCTCGGCGTGCAGGGATTCGACGGGCGCGCGCTGGCGGTGCTCGAACGGCGCACCGACGCAGCGCAGGCGACGCACGCGTTCGGTCTCGCCCGTAAGGCCGGCATGCGCAACATCAACATCGACCTCATCTACGCGGTGCCGTACCAGTCGCTCGATTCGTGGCTGGAGACGCTGCGCCGCGGCCTCGAGCTTGGGCCGGACCACGTGTCGACCTACTGCCTGACGTTCGAGGAGGGCACCCTGCTGTTTCGCCGGCGCGCCGAAGGGCGCCTGCCAGAGGTCGTGGCCGACCTGCAGTGGGACCAGCTGGACGCTGCGTGCATCGAGCTCGAGGCGGCCGGCTTCAACAGGTACGAGGTCTCTAACTGGGCCAAGCCCGGGTTCGAGTCGCGGCACAACTTCGCGTACTGGCGATGCGCTCCCGTCTACGGGGCCGGGGCCGGCGCGCATTCGTACGCCACGGACGGGTCGTCCGCACGGCGATGGTGGAACGTCGCACGCCCGCGCGAGTACATGGCTGCCTGTCCCGAACCCGTCGCGGATGGCGAGAACCTCGACGCGCGCAAGACGCGTGCCGAGGCGCTGATGCTCGGCCTGCGGACAGCCGAGGGAACGGCCGTGCCGGGCGGCTTCGAGAGCGAGCTCGCGCAGCTGGCCCAGGCGGGTCTCATCGAGCGCTCGAACGGGAAGGTCACGCCCACGCGCCGGGGCATGGACCTCCACAACCAGATCGCACTGGCGGTACTCTGAGTCGCCCATGGAATCCCGTAAGCAGGCGATCCTCCGGGCGGTCGTGCACGAATTCACGACCAGCGCGGTGCCGGTCGGCTCGCAGGCGCTGCAGAGCCGCTATTTCGTGAACCTGTCGTCGGCCACGATCCGCAGCGAGCTGGCGGAGCTCGCGGAGGCGGGCTACCTCGCGCAACCCCACACCTCGGCCGGCCGCATCCCGACCGACCACGGCTACAGGTACTTCGTCGACTTCCTGATGGACCTCGAGGCCGTGCCCGAATCGGTGAGGACGTACATCCGCGATGAGCTGGTCAAGGCGCCGTCGGACGTGCAGGGCCTGGTCGAGAAGGTCGCCATGACCGCCGCAGCGGTCACGCAGAACGCGGCGGTGGCCAGCGCACCGCAGGGATCGCAAGCGCGCATGAAGCACGTCGACGTCGTCTCGCTGGAGCCGACCGAGGTGCTGCTCATCCTGCTGCTCGACGGCAACCTGCTGCGGCAGCAGGTGCTGCACGTGTCGCAGCCGGCCACCCAGGTGGCGCTCACTCGACTGACCGCAATGCTGAATCAATCGCTCGCCGGGCGCCTGAGCGAGGAGGTCCGCCGGCACTACCAGAACTCGGAGCTCGGGCTGGAGAAGGAGGTCGTCGGCAGCATCGTCGTCGCCCTTGACCAGTACGAGAAAGGCGCCGAGAACCTGGTCGTGCACGACGGCGTACGCAACCTCGTGCGGCAGCCGGAGTTCGCTGAGTCCTCGCGCCTGCAGCAGGTGCTCGAGGTCCTGGAAGAGACGCGCTATCTGACAGTGCTTCTGCGCGAGCTCATCGGCGAGTCCGACCTGCAGATCGTGATCGGGTCCGAGAACACGTCGGCGCAGCTGCAGGGATGCGCGGTGGTGCTCACCAGTTACGGCCCGTCGCACCGGCTGAAGGGCGTGCTCGGCGTGATCGGGCCGACGCGGATGGCCTACAGCCAGACAGTCGCGCGCTTGCGCGCGGTTGCGCATGCGGCGAGTGAGCGGATGGCCGAGGTGGGGGCCTAACACCGTCTGCGCGGGATCTGACATCCCCACCTGACACCGCCGCCTTTAGCGGCGCCCCCGCAGGGCGGGGAGGAAGCCTACTTAATCCCGCACCAGGTGTTGTGCCGGGTCCACACCCTCGGCGTCCAGGTCGTGCTCCAGCATCTCGCGCACGAGCTCGTCGAAAGTGGTCTTCGGCTTCCATCCGAGCAGCTTCGTCGCCTTCGACGCGTCGCCGCGCAGCTCGTGCACGTCGGCGGGCCGCATGTACGCCTCGTCGACGATCACGTACTTCTGCCAGTCGAGGCTGACCATCGCGAACGCCGCGGCCACGAAGTCGCGCACCGAACGCATCTCGCCCGTCGCGATCACGTAATCGTCGGCCTGGTCCTGCTGGAGCATCAGCCACATCGCTTCGACGTAGTCGCGGGCGTGGCCCCAGTCGCGCTTGGCGTCCATGTTGCCGAGCCTCAGCTTGTCCGCCTTGCCCGCGAGGATCTGCCCGATGCCGCGCGTGACCTTGCGCGTGACGAAGTTCTCGCCTCGGCGCGGAGATTCGTGGTTGAACAGGATGCCGCTGCACGCAAACAGGTTGTGCGCCTCGCGGTAGTTCACGGTCATCCAGTGCGCGTACAGCTTGGCGACCGCGTACGGACTCCGCGGATGAAACGACGTCGTCTCGCTCTGGGGCGCCGGCGACAGTCCGAACATCTCCGAAGTTGACGCCTGGTAGAAGCGCGTCGGCAGGCCCATGGTGCGAATGGCCTCGAGCAGCCGGGTGGTGCCGAGGCCGTCGGCGTCGCCGGTGTACTCGGGCTGGTCGATGCGGCCGCGGTTCATCGTCGATGAGCGACGAACCACACCGTGCACCTCGTAGCCTTTCCCGAGAAGGAGCTCGGCCAGATACGAACCGTCCTGCCCGGTGATGCCCGTGATGAGAGCCGTTTTGGCCATGACTTCTTTGAAGTCTATGGTTTGGCTCACGTCGCCTGTTTGGTAAGAAGGGCGCAGATATGACCACGCGCAAGCACCCGCCCGAGCATCCCGAAAGCGACCATAGAACGCCGATCGAGGCTCGCCTCGAGGCGCGCATCGCCGAGCAGCAGGCCGCCGGCGAAGCCGCCGATCGCGAGAAGCTGGAGGCCGACCTGGCCGATGCGAGGCAGCGCCACCTGAGGCTCGCCGCAGACTTCGAGAATTTCAAGAGGCGCACGCGGCAGGACCAGCTCGACACGATTCAGCACGCGTCGTCCGACCTCATCAGCCGGCTGCTACCGGTGCTCGACGACCTGGGCAGCGCGCTCGAGCACAAGCCAGAGGGCGTGGACGAGGCATGGGCGAAGGGCATCGAGCTGAGCGTCCGCAAGCTCGAAGATGTGATGTCCACGCATGGCCTCGAGCCGATCCCTTCGGTGGGTTCGCGCTTCGACCCCCGCTACCACGAGGCCATCGGGCACATCGAGTCCGAGGAGCATCCCGAGGACACCGTGGTGACCGAGCTGCGCCGGGGCTACCGCATCCGCGACAGGGTGGTGCGTCCGTCGCTGGTCAAGGTCTCGCGCCGGCCCGAGCTGCCGTCCGCGGGCGCTGCCACGCCCAACTCCTGACGGGCGGCTGAGTTGGCGGTCAAGCGGGACTACTACGAAGTCCTCGGCGTCGGCCGCCAGGCCTCGCCAGAAGAGCTGAAGCGAGCGTTCCGCAAGATCGCGATGGAGTCGCACCCGGATCGCAACCCCGGCGACGCGGGGGCGGCCACTCGGTTCAAAGAGGCCAGCGAGGCTTACACCGTGCTCTCCGACCCGAGCCGCCGCCGCAGCTACGACCTGTTCGGGCACGCAGCGTCCGACTTCGGCGGCGGGCCGGCGGTCGACTTCACCGACATGCCCTTCGCCGACCTCTTCGAGACGTTCTTCGGCGGCGGGATCGGCAGCCGCTCGCGTCGCCAGCGCTCCAACCGCGGCGATGACCTCCGCTACGACCTCACGATCACCTTCGAGGAGGCGTTCACCGGCGTCGAGAAGCAGCTCGAGGTGCCGCGCCTCGCCACGTGCGAGACGTGCGGCGGCTCGGGCGCGCAACCGGGAACCGGCGCCGACACGTGCGCCACATGCGGAGGCTCCGGGCAGCTGAGGCGTGCGCAGCAGTCGATCTTCGGCTCGGTGGTGACGGCGACAACCTGTCCAACCTGCGGGGGCGCCGGCCGCGTGCTGAAGAGCCCATGCAACGCGTGCGCCGGCCACGGCCGCATTCAGCGCACCCGAAGGCTCTCGGTTCGCATTCCGGCAGGGGTCGACACCGGATCCCAGATCCGGCTGTCGGGCGAGGGCGAGGCCGGAGTTCGTGGCGGCCAGCCTGGCGACCTGTACGTGGTCCTGCGCGTGAGGCCGCACCCCGAGCTGGCGCGGCGCGACAACGACACGATCTACGAGCTGCGCGTGAACTTCGTGCAGGCGGCTCTCGGCGACCGCATCCAGGTGCCGACGCTCGACGGGCCGGTAGAGATCGCCATCCCCGCCGGAACGCAGTACGGCCAGACGTTCCGGCTGGCTAAGCGGGGAATGCCGGACGTCCGCTCCGGCCGCCGTGGCGACCAGTACGTGCTGGTTCAGATAGTGGTTCCAAAGGACCTGACCGCCGACCAGAAGGCGCTCCTGCGCAAGGTCGGGGGCCTGACGGGAAAGCCGGAGAAGGTGTCGAAGGGCTTCTTCGAGCGCCTGCGCGACGCCATCAGCCTCGATTAGCCCGAATGCGTGGCAAGGGCGGCCGAGTTTATCTCGGCCGCGACTTTGTACTTACCGATCTCAGGCGTGGCCGGGCGAGGGGGGTTCCCCGCAAGGGGGGCCTGACCCCCTTGCGCCTTCTCGGCATAACTTGGGCGCTGATTCGGTAGTTAATTAGTTGGGTATCAAAATTCCCTGACTGACCGTGAGAGGGAGTAGTGGCTAGAACAATCGATCTCGAGTTGACCCGGGCGGAGGTTGAGGTCCGCGAGCTGGAGGCGCGCCTGAGGGTGGTGCCGATGAACGACAGCCAGCTTTCCGAGGCCCTCCGAACGGCCCTGGCCGCCAAGCAGGAGCGCCTGGACAAGCTCCGTGCCCTGCACGCCGCAGGCGCGAAGCCGCTGCCGGTCCGCACCCAGCCGGACGGACCCGAAGGGGACGCGGCGCTCAGCAGGAAGATCCCCACGCACGGCGGGCACCGGACCCCGCTGAAGCGGACCGTTCCGCAGCGGCCGAAGGCCGCGAGCAAGCCCGCGGGCAAAAGCAAGACCCGCAAGTAAGCGGCTGCGCGGAGGCGCACGAAGAGGCGGGTCCGCCCGTTTATCGTGTGCGCGATGCTTTCTGGAGGGCCGAATCAGCCGGCGCTGGCGCCGAAATTGGCCGCCTCGCTGTCCCGGGCGGTTCGCGACCCGCTTTTCAGCCATAAGCGCACCCCCGCGCAGGGCCCGCCACCCCTGTTCGGCGGCAGCTCCCGCTTCCTCCTGCTGTTCAACGCGGTAGCGCTTCTCGCCATCGCGGGCGGCGTCGCCTTCGGCATCGCAGCCTCGGGGCCGCCGGCCCGGGTGCTGGAGCAGGAGGCCGCGATCATCGCCGTCGGCCTGGTCTACGCCACAGCGGCGGTCTGGGTCCGGAGCCTGCCCTGGGGCGGGATGCTGCTGGTCCGGCTCTTTCTGGTTTTCGTCAACGTAGCCCTGGTCGTCGCCGCGCTCGGAGTGGCGGGTCCATGGCTGCAGGGCGAGTTCCCGCCTCTGGCCGTGGCGGCCTTTGCCGCGCTTCTCCTGTACTGGGACTCGGGGTACGGCGCCGGGCAGATCGGCTACGTGCTGCTGATCGCTGCGGCCGGCCTCGGCCTGCTGTGGGTGGAGGCGATCGGGACCCTCATGGTGCCGATCGCGTCAGTGCTCGTCTGGAGCCTGGTCCTCCTTGGCCTCGTGCTCTTCGCGTACGTCACCCGCCACGTCGTCGATCGCAACCTCGTAACGCAGTCGGGCCGTCAGGGGAGCCTGCTCGCCGCGGTCAGCGACCTGGGCGAAGGCTTGGTGATCACCGAGGACGGCCGGTTTGTGACAGGCAACGAGGCCTACATCACGCTCACCGGCTACAGCGCCGACGAGCTGGCCGCGCTGCCTTCGCTCATCGACCTCGCGCCGTCCGACCAGCGCGACGTCCTGACCGACCAGCTTGCCAAGCGTCTGGGGGGCTCGAGCGACGTGCCAGTGCACTACGAGTCGGCGCTGGTCACCAAGGACGGCCGGCGCATCCAGATCGAGACCTCGATCCGGCCCCTCACGGCGGAGGGACCGCGCCGCCTGCTCGCGGTGGTGCGCGATGTCACGGACCGGCACAGGTCGGAGGAGGCGGAGCGCGAGAGCGAGACCCGCTTCCGGACGCTGTTCGAGCAGTCGCAGGCGGGCATGGCGTTCGCCGACCTCAACGGGCGGCTGACATCGACCAACGAAGCGTTCCGGCAGCTGGTTGGATACACCGCGCAGGAGCTGGTCGGCGTTTCGGTCCTTGAGCTGACTCACCCGGAGGACCTGATGGCGAGCGAGGGCGCGCTGCGCCGGGTGCTTGCGGGCGAGACGCCGGGCTATCGCATCGACAAGCGCTACATCCGCAAGGACGGCCAGTCGGTCTGGGTGGACGTCGCGGCCAGGCTCGTGCGTGACGCCGAAGGCAAAGCCGTTTACCTGCAAACCGTCGCTGTCGATATTCGCGATCGAATGCGCGGGGAGGTGCTGCAGTCGGCGCGATTCGCCGTGACGCAGGCCCTCGTGACCTCGCCCGGCTGGGACAAGGCGGCGCCGCACGTCCTCGAGGGGCTGTGCCGCGCGCTCGACTGGGAGCTTGGCGAGTACTGGGAGGTCGACGCGTCGCGCGAAGCGATGCATTTCGCCGTCTCGTGGAAGCGCCCCGGCCGCGACACCTCCGCCTACGAGGCGACAGCGAGCCAGTTCACCTACCGCCGTGGCGAGGGACTGGCGGGCCACGTCTGGGAGGAAAGCCGGCCGGTATCGCTTACCGACCTTGCCAAGGATCCGTCGCCGCGCTCAGCCGCCGCGTTGGCCGTCGGGCTCCACGGCCTCGTCGGATTTCCTGTGCGAAGCGGCCGCCGCGTCGTCGGCATGATCTCGCTCGCCACGTGGGCGCCGCGCGAGCTCGACGAGGGCCTGCTGGGCGTGATGAACGACATCGGCTCGCAGATCGGCGAGTTCGTCGAGCGGAAGCGCGCAGAGGTTGCTCTGCAGGAGAGCGAGAAGCGCATGCGTTCAGTGCTCGACAACGTGTCCGACGGGCTCGTCACCCTGGACCCGGCGGGCATGATCGACTCGATCAACCCCGCGGTGAGCCGGCTGTTCGGCTACGACGAGAAGGAGCTTGTCGGACAGAAGGTCGACGCGCTCATCGCGACGACGCACCGCGGATCGTTCATGAACTACGTCGAGCGCAGGCTCACTCAGGACCTGCCGGCATCCGGCGCTCTCGAGACCATGGGCAAGCGCAAGAACGCGAGCCTGTTTCCGCTCGAGTTCCTGGTCAACTCGGCGCAGGTCGGGGCGCGCCGCCTCTTCATCGCGACCGTGCGCGACATCTCGGAGCGCAAGGCGCATACGGACGCGCTGGAGTACCAGGCGCTGCACGACTCGTTGACCGGACTGCCCAACCGCACGCTTTTCGGCGACCGGCTGCGACAGGCGCTGCTCGGCGCCCGCCGCAACCAGACGATGTTCGGCGTCCTGCTGCTCGACCTCGACCGCTTCAAGGACATCAACGACGCGCTCGGCCATGACCGCGGCGACGCGCTGCTGCAGGAAGTCGCCTCGCGGCTGAAGGGCGTGCTGAGGGCGACCGACACCATCGCGCGACTCGGCGGTGACGAGTTCGCGGTCGTCAGCACCGACGCCAAGCATCCCGACAACGTGGTCGCGGCCGCGCGAAAGATACTCGCGTCGCTCGAAGGTACCTTCACGATCGGCGATCACACTGTCGAGACCGGCGCGTCGATCGGCATCGCGATGTATCCGATACACGGTGACGACCCGGGCACGCTGCTGCGCCGCGCCGACGTTGCCATGTACGTCGCCAAAAAGTCCGGCGGCGGCTTTGCTGTTTACTCGCCGGAGCACGAGGGGCAGACCCTGCGCCAATCGGGCCTCGCCGGCGACCTGAGGCGGTCGATGACACAGGGCGAGCTGGTTCTGCACTACCAGCCGATCGTGCTGCTCCCGGCGCACACCACCTATGCGCTGGAGGCCCTGGTGCGCTGGAACCATCCGCGCGAGGGTCTTCTGCCGCCGGACCGATTCATCTCGCTCGCGGAAGAGACGAACGTGATCAGGCCGTTGACCAGCTGGGTCCTGGACACGGCGCTCGCACAGCTGGCGCAGTGGGTCGCGTCGGGCCAGGACGTGTCGGTGGCGGTGAACGTCTCGCCGCGCTGCCTCGACGACCACTCGATCGTCGAGGACGTCACGCGTGCGCTGGCCACGTCCAGGGTCGAGCCGCGCCGCCTCACGCTCGAGGTCAGCGAAGGCGCCGCGATGTCCGCACCGGCGGCCAAGGCATTGGAGCGCCTGGCTGAGATGGGCGTACGGCTGTCGCTCGACGACTTCGGCACCGGCTACTCCTCGCTCGTCTATCTGAAGCGGCTGCCGATACACGAGATCAAGATCGACCGCTCATTCGTCAAGACGCTGCCCGGCGACCCTGACGCCGCGGCGATCGTCAGGGCGGCGGTCGGCCTCGGACACAGCCTCGGCCTGCGCGTGATCGCCGAGGGCGTCGAGGACCGGGACGCGGAGGGAATGCTGATCGAGGCCGGGGTGGACGCGGCGCAGGGATACTTCATCGGCCGCCCAGCGCCTGAGGACGAGATGACGTCACTGCTCGAGTCGGGTCGGGAGATGACGGCCACGGCCGGCCAGGTGGGCCCTCCGGCCCTCCCTCCGGAGAGGGAGGGCTCAAGGGAGGGGTGAAGGCAATCTCGCTAAATGACAGTTTAGCTCACGCTTAACAGAAACGTGTCCATGTCTCCTTATCTACTCGCCAGGCGTCCTTGAAGGCCCTGGTGCTCGGCGCGGGGGGCCAGCTTGGCTCGGATCTGGCCCGCCTCCTGCCTGGCGCGGTGGCCATGACCCGGGACCAGCTCTCTGTCACTGACGCGGCCGCCGTGCGCGCGGCGCTCGAACGCCACCGCCCCGAGGTCGTCTTCAACTGCGCCGCGTACAACCCCGTCGACAGGGCAGAGATGGAGCCGGATCAGGCGCTGTCGGTCAATTCCGACGGCGCCTTCAACGCGGCGGTCGCGTGCAGGTCACTTGGCGTCGCGCTGGTTCATTACTCCACCAACTTCGTTTTCGACGGCCGGCTGGACCGGCCTTACCTCGAGTCAGACCTGGTGGGACCGCTGGGCGCCTACGCCCGATCCAAGGCCGACGGCGAGCGCCGGGTGCTGGCTGAGCATCCGGCCGCGCTGGTGATCAGGACGGCAGCCCTATTCGGCGACACCGGGTCACGGGCCAAGGGCGGGAGCTTCCCGGAGCGGATCGTCCGCGCCGCCCGCGAAGGCAAGCCGCTGGCTGTGGTCGCTGACCAGAAGGTGAACCCGACCTACACACGCGACCTGGCGGAGGCGAGCATCGAGCTGGCAGCGTCCGGCATGGCCGGACTCGTCCATGTCGTGGCCGAGGGATGCTGCGGGTGGGACGAGTTTGCACGCGCTGCGCTGACCGAGTGCGGAATCGACTGGCCGGTCGAGTCGGTCAGCACAAGCGTCTCGGCACACGTTGCCCAGAGGCCGCTCAATGGCTGCCTTGGGTCTGAGCGTGTGCAACCGCTGAGGCACTGGGGCGAGGGGCTGAGGGATTGGGCGGCGAGGAGCCGTCCAGGCGCATAAAAAAACTCGGGCCGGGCGATTTCTCGACACCGGCACCGAGCTTGGCTGCGGGGGGTGAGGTTCTTATTAAGGGAGGCCTAGGGCACGGCTAGTCGCCCGCCTCCAAGTGTCAGTCTAGGACCGGATTCGAGCCCGTAACACGGGTTTTTCTGTTCTTTTTCGACGACAAACCTGCGACGCCACTCTCGAAATGCCAAGGGTTGAGGGTACAACTCGGACCCCGTCGTGCTAATGATTCGTTGCCACAGCGGCCCAATTGCACACGACGATGAGACTACGGGAAGCTGTTCACGACCTGACCCTGGGCCAGGCGCTTCTTCAACGCAGCCTTTCGAGGCGCGCTGAGGACAGTCCTGTCGGAGGAGACGGGCGCCGCTCCTGATGGGACGTTTCGGATCGGCTACGGGCCTCGCTGGAGGCGCCGCCCTGGTGGCGTGCGGCCTGTTGGTTATCGCCCTGGCGCCCTTCGGCGGCGCCTGGTCGACCCCCGCCGGCCTGGCCTTCGCAGTGATCGGCTTCGCCCTGGCGGCCACGACGGTGGTGGTCCTCCGCCGCGGTCCCGACTCCAGCCAGGCGTTCTGGACCGCGATCCTCGACGCGGTGCTGCTCGTCGCGGCGCTGACGGCCG
>VBFW01000203.1:26817-28362 GCA_005880525.1 Chloroflexota bacterium
TTCCCGCCGGCCGGCGGCGCAATGGGAACGGGCATGACGCGATCGGGGCGGAGCGCCAGCACTCCTCGGGACTGATCGGCATCAGCCGCGGCCGCGGCAACGGAAACGGCAACGGTCATGGCAACGGGGATGGCAACGGCTATCACATCGACCTCGGCTACCACCCGTTTGTGTCGGTGCACGTCGCGGCCTACAACGAAAAGCGTGTCATCGAGCGCTTGCTGACCTCGCTCGATCAGCTCGAGTACCCCGCGTACGAGGTCGTGCTGGTCGACGACTCGACTGACGAGTCGGTTCAGATCCTGCAGCAGTGGGTGGGCCGGCCGAAATTCAAGATCCTCCACCGCAACAGCCGCCAGGGGTTCAAGGGCGGCGCGCTGCGTGAAGCGCTCAAGGTCATGGACCCGCGCACCGAGTATGTAGTCGTCTTCGACGCCGACTCGATGCCGTTCCCCGACTCGATCGATCGCTTTCTTCCTTATTTCTATGACAGGGGCGGGGTCGATGGCGCGCCGCGCCGGCGCGAAGAGATCGCAGCTGTGCAGAGCTACCAGTGGCATGTGCTCAACAAGTCCGAGAGCTGGCTCACCGAGGCCGTTCGCGCGGAGTACGCAGGCAGCTACATGGTGGAGCGGCCGTTCCAGGACGCGGTGGGCGCGTTGAAGATGGTCGCCGGCACCGCGTACATGATCCGCGCGGACATCCTTCGCCAGGTCGGATGGGGCACGAGCCTCACCGAGGACTGGGAGCTGACGCTCAAGCTGTACGCGCGCGGCTACAAGGTTGCGTACACGCCATGGGCGGAGACGCCGGCTGAATGCGTGGCCACGTTCTCGCGCCTTGCGCGGCAGCGCATGCGGTGGGCCGAGGGTCACACCCACAACGTTCGCAAATGGTTCTGGCCGATCATGGTGTCGCCTTACGTCAGCCCGATCGAGAAGCTCGAGTTCGCGTTCGACGCGACGTATTACCTGCAGGCGGCGCTGTTCGTGCTGGGCTCCGTGAGCTGGCTCATCTCCGATGTCGTCTTCCGCACGCACGTTCCCGGGTGGACCGCGGTGCTCGGCTGGTCGCTTCTGTTCTCGAACATCTTCGCCCTGCCCCTGATGAACCTCGGTGGCTTGATCCTCGAGGAGGCGCCGGGGCGAGACCTGCAGGGCGTGCTCGGGGCGCTCGTGCTCTCGTTCGCGCTGGTTCCATTCCAGGGTTGGGCCGCCCTGAAGGGGCTCATCAGAAAGGAAGAGGGGCCGTGGTTCCGCACGCCGAAGACCGGTCGCATCACCGACGAGGTGCACCACCT
Source organism: Chloroflexota bacterium (assembly GCA_005880525.1). GTDB lineage: Bacteria > Chloroflexota > Dormibacteria > Dormibacterales > Dormibacteraceae > CF-118. Next base: position 28,118 of record VBFW01000203.1, read on the forward strand.
GCGCCGGCTGCGCATGCTGCGGCAGTGGCTGCTCGGCCCGCGCGAGACGCGCCTGAGGCCCGCCATGCCCCCGCCGTCACCGCCCGTCCACTGGAGCTCGGGCTCGCGCCGGCGTCACGCCGGCTGGATCGTGGCCGGCGCGATGGCGCTCGCGATCGCCCTGCTCGTCTGGGGCTCCACGAAAGCACCGATAAGCCAGGCTGCGGGCAACCCCCTGTACCTCCATGGATCGGGCGTGGCCCCAT
>VBFW01000161.1 GCA_005880525.1 Chloroflexota bacterium
TCTTCGTCAGCCGCGTCGACACGAAGGTGGACAAGCTGCTCACCGAGAAGATCGACCACGCGACCGAGCCGGCGCAGAAGCGAAACCTCGAGAGGCTTTACGGCAAGGCCGCCATCGCCAACTCGAAGATGGCGTACGAGCATTTCAAGCATCACTTCAGCGGCGCGCGGTGGGAGAAGCTGCACAAGGCCGGTGCGCGCACGCAGCGCTGCCTTTGGGCGAGCACATCGACCAAAGACCCCCGCTATCCGGACACCTACTACGTCGAAGAGCTGATCGGTCCCGACACCGTCGACACCATTCCGCCCGCGACCCTGGCCGCGTTCCGCGAGCACGGCGAGGTTCGACGCAGCCTGGACGAGCAGGTGGACATCGCGAAGCGGCAGCTGAAGCAGCTCGCGGAGGCAGGCGTCGACCTCGACCAGGTGACGCGTGAGCTCGAGGTCGAGGGCGTGGAGTCGTTCACCAAGTCCTTCGAGAGCCTGCTCGACACGCTGAAGAAGGAGAGCGCGAAGATCCGTGCGGGCAAGGGCCCGCGCCAGTGGTACTCGCTCGCGACGCTGCAGCCGGCGGTCGACGCGAGGCTGGCGGCGCTCCAGAAGGACGACGCTCCGCGAAGGCTCTGGGCCAAGGACTCGACGCTGTGGTCGAGCGACCCCGCCAAGCGCGAGGAGATTCGCGACCGCCTCGGATGGCTGAGCGTCGCCGAGAAGATGCTCGAGCACGTCCAGGAATTTCGCGACCTCGCGCGCGACGGCCGCACGTACTCCGATGTGGTCCTTCTCGGCATGGGCGGTTCGAGCCTGTGCCCTGACGTTCTGCGGAACACGTTCGGGTCGACCAAGGCCCACCCGAAGCTTCACGTGCTCGACACGACGGACCCGGCCACGATCCTCGGGGTCCGCGCAAAGATCCGCATTCAGGACACGCTGTTCATCGTCGCCTCGAAGTCCGGCGAGACGACCGAGACGCTGTCTCACTTCGCGTACTTCTGGAACGAGCTCAACAAGAATGGCCGCAGCGGCGCGGCGGGCCGCCATTTCGCCGCGATCACCGACCCCGGCACGTCGCTCGAGAAGCTGGCGAAGGAACACGGCTTCCGTTGGATCTTTCGCAACCCGCCCGACATCGGCGGCCGCTACTCGGCGCTGAGCTACTTCGGGCTGGTCCCCGGCTCGCTGATCGGCGTGGACGTCGAGGAGATGCTCGAGCGCGCAGTCGAGATGGCGCACTCGTGCGCCGACTCCGTGCCCACCGACAAGAATCCTGGCGTGTGGCTCGGCGCGGTCATGGGCGAGCTCGCCACGCGCGGCCGAAACAAGGTCACGCTCATCGCTTCGCCGAAGGTCGCGACGTTCGGCTACTGGGTCGAGCAGCTGATCGCCGAGAGCACGGGCAAGCAGGGCAAGGGCATCGTGCCCGTCGAGGGCGAGCCGGTCGGCAAGCCGGCGGTCTACGGAGACGACCGGCTGTTCGTGTACATCCGCATGGACGGCGACGCGCCGAATCGCTCAGTGCAGGCGCTCGAGAAGGCAGGCCAGCCGGTGGTCACGCTGACGCTGCGGGACAAGCTCGACCTCGGCGGCGAGTTCCTGCGCTGGGAGATCGCCACCGCGATCGCGGGCGCTGTCCTGCGTATCGACGCCTTCGACCAGCCGAACGTGCAGGAGTCGAAGGACAACACCAAGAAGGTGCTGGCGTCATTCAAGAGCAGGGGCAAGCTGCCGCCGGCGGATTCGGTTCCGGCGACGCGCTCGAAGAGCGGGATCAAGGGTCTGCTCGACCGAGGGAAGGCGGGAGCTTATTTCGCGATCATGGCGTACACCACGCGAACTCCCGGATCCGAGGCTGCGATCGATGCGATCCGCACGTCGGTGCGCGATCGCAAGCACATCGCGACCACTGCGGGTTATGGCCCACGGTTCTTGCACTCGACGGGCCAGCTGCACAAGGGCGGCCCGCGCACGGGCCTCTTCCTCCAGATCGTCCAGGACGACACCAAGGACGTGCCGATTCCCGGCCAGCCCTACAGCTTTTCGATCCTCAAGCAAGCCCAGTCGCTGGGCGACCTGCAGTCGATGAGCTCGCGCCGCCTGCCGGTGCTGCGCGTCACCCTGGGCCGCGACGCAGCGGCGGGGTGGAGGGCGCTCACGGCGGCAGTGAAATCAGCAGTCAAGTAAGTGGTCACCTCTCCCGCCCTGCGGGAGAGGGTCAGGGTGAGGGTTCCAAGGAGAACGCCATGGAGATGGGGATGGTCGGGCTGGGCCGCATGGGCGGCAACATGGTCCTGCGCCTGCTGAAGCGCGGCCACAAGCTGGTCGCGTTCGACCAGTCACCCGACGCGGTGAAGGCTCACGTCGCGCAGGGCGCCACCGGCGCCAGCACGCTCGAGGATTTCGTCAAGGCGTTCAAGACGAAGCCGCGGGTGATGTGGATCATGGTGCCCGCGGGCGATCCGACGACCCAGACCATCAACAAGCTCGTCGAGCTGGGCGAGCCGGGCGACATCATCATCGACGGCGGCAACACCAACTGGAAGCTCGCGCTGCAGGACGCCGCGCGCGTCAAGGCGAAGGGCATGCACTACATGGACGCCGGCACGTCGGGCGGCATCTGGGGCCTCGAGTACGGCTACTGCCTGATGGTCGGCGCAGAGCAGGAGATCTACGACCACTGCCTGCCCCTGCTCAAGGACCTCGCCCCTGACGACGGCGGGCTCGTGCGCGCAGGGCCTGAAGGCTCGGGGCATTTCGTGAAGATGGTCCACAACGGCGTCGAGTACGGGCTCATGCAGGCATACGCCGAGGGCTTCCAGGTCATGAAGATGTCGAAGTCCTTCCCGGGCATGAACATGCAAGCGATCGCCGAGGCGTGGCGCACCGGGAGCGTCGTGAGGTCCTGGCTGCTGGATCTCATCGCGCGGGGCCTTTCCCAGGATCCCGAGCTCTCGGGGATCAAGGGGTGGGTGGAGGACACTGGCGAAGGCCGCTGGACGGTGGAGGCGGCGATCGACGAGTCGGTGCCGGTGCCGATCATCGCCGAGTCGCTCTTCGCGCGCTTCCGCAGCCGCATGGAGAACACGTTCGGGGATCGGCTGCTCGCGATGATGCGCAACCAGTTCGGCGGACACGCGGTGGTGAGCGACGCCAAGGCAGAAGCCGCAGTCAAGCACTAGCCTATGAGCACGGTCACCCAGCCGAATCCACTCGCCGAGGGACTGCACGACTATCGCCTCGCAGACCCCTCGATCATGGTGATCTTCGGCGCGACCGGCGACCTGAGCAGCAAGAAGCTGCTCCCCGCGATCTACAACCTGGCCAAGCAGCGCCTGCTGCCCGCCGGCTTTGCGGTGATGGGGGCGGCCATCGACGACATGTCAGACGATGCATTCCGCAAGCACGCCGCCGAAGCGATTACCCAGCACTCGCGCACGCAGCCCATCGACCACACAGTCCTCCACGCGTTCTTGAGCGAGGCCTTCTATCAGAAGGTCGACTTCAGCAAGCGCGACGACTTCAAGGCGCTGCAGCGCAGGCTCGATGAGCTGGACAGCTCACGCCACACGGGCGGCAATCGCGTCTACTACTGCGCGACGCCGCCTCCGACGTACGAGACGATCATCGAGCAGCTGAAGGCCACGACCATGACCACGGGGCCCGGCTTCCACCGCATCGTCGTCGAGAAGCCGTTCGGCTTCGACCTCAAGTCCGCGCGCGAGCTGAACAAGATCGTGCAGCGCGTCTTCCACGAGGACTCGGTGTTTCGAATCGACCACTACCTCGGCAAGGAGACGGTGCAGAACATCCTGGCCTTCAGGTTCGCGAACACGATCTTCGAACCGGTCTGGAACTCCAACCTCATCGACTCCGTGCAGATCACCGCGGCCGAGGAGCTCGGCGTCGAGCTGCGGGGCGCGTACTACGACAGGGCCGGCGCCATGCGCGACATCATCCAGAACCACGCGCTGCAGCTGCTTGCCCTCACAGCCATGGAGCCGCCGATCGCCTTCGACGCCAACGCTGTGCGCGACGAGAAGGTGAAGGTGCTGCGCGCGATCCGTCCGCTTTCGGAACAGGAGCTCGCGCACGCGACAGTGCGCGGCCAGTACTCGAAGGGGTGGATCCTTGGCGAGCGTGTGGTCGGCTACCGCGAGGAGCATGGGATCCCGCCGGGCTCGCTCACCGAGACGTTCGCCGTGCTGCGGCTGTTCGTCGACAACTGGCGCTGGGCCGGCGTGCCGTTCTACATCCGCGCGGGCAAGCGATTGCCGAAGCGAGCGACAGAGATTCGCGTTGCCTTCAAGAAGCCGCCGCACCTCACATTCGGTCGCGATGCCGCGGCTGAGCTCGAGTCGAACGCGATCACCCTGCGCATCCAGCCCGAGGAGGGCATCTCGCTTCGTTTCGGCGCCAAGGTGCCGAGCGCCGGGGTGAAGCTGCGCAGCGTGACCATGGATTTCGACTACGCGTCCTCGTTCCTGGTGGAGACGCCCGAGGCGTACGAGCGGCTGCTCCTCGACTGCATGATCGGCGACCCGACCCTGTTCACGCGCGCGGACGAGGTCGAGGCCGCATGGGCGTTCATCGACCCAATCGAAGCCGCCTGGCGCGACGGCCGCCCGGCGCTGCAGTTCTACGAGGCGGGCACCTGGGGAACGGCGGCTGCGGCCAAGCTGCTCGAGGCGGACGGTCGGGAGTGGCACAGGCCATGACCGCCGTGTCGTCTCAGCCAGAGCTCGACTGGCATGGCGAGGACGTCACCATCGCCGACGTCCTCAGCGCCCTGAATCGCGTCCGTCAGTCGTTCGCGCGCGCGGAGGCCGGCGAAGAGGGGCACCCGCATCCGCGCAACTGCGTGATGACCCTCGTCTCCGTGGCGCCCAACTCGGTCGAGGAAACCCGCGCAATCCTGGCCAGCACGGCGATCGCGAAGGACCATCCGTCGCTTTCGATAGTCGTGCGCGACGAGCCGCGGGTGCGCTCAGGGCGCATCGATGCATCGGTGATGGCGCATCCAATCGATCAGCAGAACCATCCCGCCCCGTGCGAGCTGGTGGTCCTGCGCGTGCAGGGCGCCGCCGGTGCGCACCTGGCCGGGCTCGTCGACCCGCTTCTGGTGAGTGGCGTGCCCGTATATCTCTGGTGGCTGAGCACGCCGC
>VBFW01000162.1 GCA_005880525.1 Chloroflexota bacterium
CGGGAGGCCGACGATGATTGCCGCGCCATAGCCCGCGATGGACGTACGGCTGAACTGCTATTCGGGGTCGTTGAGGAAGAACAGGATGAACGTGGAGCCAAGGCCCGCGATTCCGAAAGCGACCACGACCAGCGAGGCGGCGCTGACCAGGTAGATGTAGAGCCGGCGCAGGATCACGCGCGCAGTGTAGTGATGTGCCCTTCAGTTGGCGCTTAAGATGCCTGCGTGATATCTGATGAGCTGCTCGAGATCCTGGCCTGTCCCAAGTGCCATACCAAGATCGAGTACCGAGAGCCCGACAAGCTGCGCTGCCCCAACTGCAAAGTGGTCTACCCGATCATCGACGGGATCCCGGTGATGCTGATCGAGGAAGCGAAGCCGGACGAAGAAGCCTAGTCAGCTACCCCCGTGCGAGTGCCGGCACTCGCACGCGCTGATGCCATTTTTCGACTGCCAGTGCCGGCACTCGCGGGGGTTCATGCAGCACAGTTGTAGTGCAGGGTGTTGACCGCTGTGCGGCTCTGTTTGCCCTGGGTGATGTCGGACTGCAGCTGGTCGTTCACCAGCGCGTAGGCCTGGTCGGGCTGGCTGGCCGACGTCGCGAACACCATCCCGAGAACGTGGCCCTCTTTGTCGACCAGTGGCCCGCCTGAGTTGCCGGGCCGCACGTGTGACTGCAGGACGTAGATCTGCCGCCGCACCAGGTTCGCGTTGTAGATGTCGCGACCCTCGGCGGTGAATGATCCGTCCACTACCGCCGCCTCCACCTTTTCAGGGCCCCCGCCCGGATAGCCGATGACCGCCGCTTCAGTCCCGCGGCCGGCGGGCGCGAAGGTGACCGCAGGCCCGGCGTAACCAGGAACCCGCAGGATCGCGACGTCCACCTCGGGGTCGAAGTACACGACCGCGGCCGGGAGGATGGTGCCGTCGGCCGTCTGGATGCGGTGGTCGGTCGTCCCGGAAACGACGTGGGCGTTCGTGATGATCAGCCCATTGCCGACCGGGAATCCGCTGCCTGTGACCAGCCCGCCGCAGCCTGCGCCGATCACCTTGACGGTGACCCCGGCGGCCGCCTGCACACCCGGCGTGTTGACGTCTTTGGGAATGGGCAGCGCGCCTGGGAGCGCGGGGTCCAGGGTGTCGAAAACAGGCGGGAACGAGACCCCGGCGAGGATTCCCTGCACTCGCGCGAGGAAACTGGGAGGCCGGGGTGGTGTGGACGCGCTCGTTCAGGATCCTGTGCCGGATGGGCTGCCCGATCGCGAAGCCCACGCTGGAGCCAAGGCTGCCTCCGATCACGAGCACCAGCACCGCTCCGAGCGGGCGGGCCACCGGATTGTTGATACCGAGGTAGTCGAGCAGCGGCTGCGCCGCCGCGGCGCCGACGACGACGCCGATCAGCAGCCCGACGTACTGCGCCAGAGACAGCCAGAAGCCGCGGCTGAAGCCGTTGGCCACGCCCACGACCGTGGCGCCGACGATGACGAGATCGATCAGGTTCAGAGCTATGCGCTCAGATTACGCAGAGGGTCGTCGGAGTACCCAGGTCGCCCGAGTACCTAGTGATGCGCCTCGGTATGTCCCGGCTCGGGAGGGCTTTCGACCACGCTGTCCGCCGATCGATTCCGGGCGTCGCCGCGCAGCACCCACCAACCCAGGCCGATGACTCCAGCGGTCGCGACGAGGAAGGTGAGGCTCATGAAGAGCCAGGCGCCGACCCATTCGCCTGCGAGGTACATCGTCAGTGCGCAGGCGCCGGTTGTGCCGACGTCTCGACCTCGAGCTCGCCCGAGTCGCGCAGGTCGCGCAGCGGCATGAAGCTCCGCACCGGCGGGACACGCTCGAAGTTGTATGGCGGCGGTGGCGACGTCGTAGCCCACTCCAGCGTGTTGGCGTGCCACGGGTCGTCGCCGGCGACCTCGCCGTTTCGCCAGCTCGAGACGATGTTGATGATGAAAAGCAGCACCGAGAACGCGATCAGGAACGAGGAGACCGTGATGATGAGGTTCGTCGCGGCCCACGCCTCGTTGCTGTAGGTCGCGATGCGGCGCGGCATGCCCTCGAGGCCGAGCGTGTGCATGATCAGGAATGTTCCGTTGAACCCGATGAACAGGGTCCAGAAGTTCCACTCACCGAGCGCGCGGTTGAGCATGCGCCCGGTGATCTTCGGGAACCAGTAGTAGATGCCCGCGAAGATCGTGAACACGCTGCCGCCGAACAGCACGTAATGGAGGTGGGCGACCACGTAGTAGGACTGGTGCAGCTGGGTGTCCACCGGCACAGACGCGAGGTAGACGCCGGTGATCCCGCCGATGAGGAACGTGGCGAGAAAGCCGAACGCGAACTTCATCGGCACGGTGAATTCGATCGATCCCCACCAGGCCGTGGCCATCCAGTTGAAGAACTTGATGCCCGTAGGCACCGCGATGAGCATCGTCATGAGCATGAAGAAGCCTTCGACGTACGTGTTCATGCCCACCGTGAACATGTGATGCGCCCAGACGGTCATCGAAAGGAACACGATGCCGAACAGCGCGGCCACCATCGACATGTAGCCGAAGATGGGTTTGCGGGCGAAGACGGGGATGACCTCCGAGATCATCCCGAATCCGGGCAAGATCATGATGTAGACCTCGGGGTGTCCGAAGAACCAGAACAGGTGCTGGTACAGGACCGGCCGCCCCGCGGTGGTGAAGAACTGCGTCCCCAGCTGGCGGTCGAACTCGAGCAGGATCATTGCCGCCGCGAGCGGCGCGCCCACGACGAGCAGCAGGATCGAGGTCGAGATCTGCGCCCACACGAAGAGCGGCAGCCGCGTGAGCTTCATGCCAGGCGCGCGGAGCGCGATGATCGTGGTGAGGAAGTTGGTCGAGGCCATGATGCCGCTGATGGCCCAGACGATGATGCTCAACGCCCAGAAGTCCACGCCGAGGCTGTGCGACTGGTACGCCTTCTCGGTGAGCGGCGCGTAACCCGTCCAGCCCGCGTCAAGCGCGCCGCCGGTGAAGAAGCCGCTGTAGTAAAGGATGATCGAGACCGGCACGAGCCAGAAACCAAGAAGGTTCACGCGCGGGAACGCCATGTCGCGGGCGCCGATCATGATCGGGACCATGTAGTTGGCGATCCCGGTCAGGAAGATCGTGACGAAGAAGAAGATCATCGTCACGCCATGCGCCGAGATGAGCTGGTTGTAGGTCTCGGCGTCGACCACCTTCAGGTTCGGCTGCGCGAGCTGCAAGCGAACGATCAGCGCGAAGATGCCGCCGATCAGGAAGCTGAGGATGCCGGTGACCATGTACATGATCCCGATCAGCTTGTGGTCGGTGGTCGTCAGCCAGAGGCTGATCGGCTTCCAGAAAGTGTCGTCGTAGGCCTTCGGACGAGGCAGAACGGTGGTGGCTGCCATCTCTATCTCATCCTATGACGAAGGTGAGGGGGATGAGCCCGGTGCTGACGAAGGTGACGGAGACGAGCCCGCTGCCTTCTTGGCAAGCTGCTCGTTCACCCAACTGTCGTAATCCGACTTGTCCATCGCCTGGACCACTATCTGCATCGTGGAGTGGCCGACTCCGCAGAGCTCGGCGCATTCGCCCTTCCATTTACCTGTCCTGTCGATCTTGAGCCACGAAAAGTTGTCGTAGCCAGGAACGGCATCGGTCTTGCCCGAGATGGCCGGAACCCACCAGGAGTGGATCACGTCGGTGCCCTCGAACTGGAGCTTGATCAGCGTGTTTGTAGGCACGACAAACGGCGTGACCTCACCCTGGAGCGTGCCGTCCTGGTGGATCGTGAAATCCTGCGGGTAGGTGTAGTTCCACCCGAACTGATGGCCCGAAACGACCACGGTGAAGGCCGCGTTGTTGATGGGCTGGAAGTCGCGCTGCAGCTCGACAAAGCTGTACACGGCGATGGCCAGGACCACGATGAGCGGCGCGACCGTCCACGCGACCTCGAGCTGCGTGTTGCCGTGGGTCTGGGGCGGCACGTAGCCGGCGGGTTGGCTCGAGCGGCGGTACTTGAACACGATCCACAGTAGCGCGGCTTCGACGCCGATGAAGATGATCAGCGCCGGCACCGAGATGCCGATGTAGGTCTGGTAGATGTCAGACCCGTTGGGCGACACCGGCTCCGGGAAGATGGGGGACAGGCCGCCGATGCCGCATCCGCTGAGCGAGATCGCGGCCACCAGAAGCCCGAGTAACCACACCAGGCTTCTAGTGATCAACCGCACGGCCCCAAAGTATATCGGCGGCCCGTTGGTCAACCCCGCGACCGTCCAGACTTTAGAATCGGAAACCGAACGTGGCCAAAGCCAAAAAGCCTCGCTATGTCGATGTGTCCAATCCATCTCTGGCAGTCGACTGCCCGCGGTGCGGCATGCGGACCGCCCGCTTCGTCGATCACTGCCGCAACTGCGGCTACAAGCTGTGGCCGTCGAGCGTGATGGCTTCAGCTGCGTTCAAGGCCTGGCGGGCAGCCGATCCTGAGCCGCGCGCCAGGGTGTCGCGCTTCGACCTCGCGCTTCCGGTTGAGGAAGGCGTGGAGGTCGACTACGAAGCGCGGGCGCACGAGCTCGGAATCCACATCTTCCCGAACAGCAACTGGCCGTTCGTCATCTGCCTGGGCGCCCTGTTCCTGGGGCTGGCCGCCATTCCCTTCGCCTCCGAGGCGCGGATCGCGCTCGCGGTCATCGGAGGCGTGACCTTCCTGGTGGGCGTGGTGGGTTGGGTCTGGTTCGAGGACGTGAAGATGTACGAGGCGAGCGCGGCCGGAGGTGAGGCCGAGCACTGATGGCAGTCGCCACGATGCACCCGCCGCAGAGCCCGCAGTACCCGGCGATCAAGCCCGGGATGATGGGCATGTACATCTTCCTGGCTTCCGAGGTGATGTTCTTCGGCAGCCTCTTCGCGATGTACTTCTATCTGTTCGGCTCGCACATCGTGTGGCCGCCTCCGCCGCCTTCGTCAACGCCGGAGTTCTACGTCAGCTGGTGGCCAATCCCGTTCGTCAACACGATCATCCTGCTGTCCAGTGGCGTGACGTGCCACTTCGCGAGCGAGGCGATCGCGCACGACAACCGTCGCCAGTTTTTCATGCTCCAGATCGCGACGATCCTCCTGGGCTTCGGATTCGAAGCCGGGCAGCTGTATGAGTTCATCAACGCGTTTGCGCGCGGCCTGACGCTGCAAGCGAACACCTTCGCCAGCGCCTTTTTCACGATGACCGGCTTCCACGGCCTGCACGTGCTCGGCGGGCTGATCCTGCTGATCCTCATCCTGTTCCGCGCTGCGCGCGGACAGTTCTCGTCGCAGCACCACGTCGGCGTCGCCGCGGTCACCCTCTACTGGCACTTCGTCGACGTGGTGTGGATCTTCCTTTTCGGGATCCTCTACCTCGGAGTTACGCTGTTCCGGTGAAGAAGACTTTGGCCGTCGCGCTCGTGGCAATCGCTCTGGTGGCCGCGTGCGGCGGCGGGGGGCCGTCGCAGCCTTCCGGCTCGACGAAGGTGACGATGACCGAGTTCAAGTTCGACCCGTCCACCATCAGCGCGCCGTCGGGCAAGGTCGTGTTTTTCCTCGTCAACGGCGGCTCTGTGGCGCACGACCTCGTCATCCGCGACTCGAGCGGCAACCGCAAAGCGGGGAGCGAGCTGATTTCGGCCGGCGACAGCAGCGTCTTCACAGTCGACAGCATCGCCGCCGGGACCTACACGATCTTCTGCGACCAGGCCGGGCATGAAAGCTCGGGCATGAAGGGCACGCTCACGATCACATAGCTCGCCGAGGGCGAGCTGTGTCGACGTCTATTTGGGTGTAGGTGACGGGCTCGCGCCCGGCTTGACGCTGACCAGCTCGATCTCGAATACAAGCGTCGCGTTGGGCGGGATGACCGTCGCGCCGGTGTTCGGGTCCGTCTGACCCTGGGCACCGTACGCAAGAGCGGCCGGGATGATGAGCTTGCGCTGGCCGCCGGCGGCCATGCCTGGCACGCCCTCGTCCCATCCAGGGATGACCTGGCCCTGGCCGATCGTGAAGTCGAAGGCCTGGTTACGAACGCGGCTCGAGTCGAACATCGTGCCGTCGGCCAGCCAGCCGGTGTACTGGACGGTCGCGTCGTCGCCTGATCGAGCGACCGCCCCCGTGCCGACCTTCAGGTCGATCGACTTGAGCCCGTCGGGGAAGACGATCGGCGTCAGGCCGTCGCCTGCGTGAAAGTCGTCAAAGCCTGGGCTCGGAGTCGCTCTACCGGGGCTCTCGTTGGCGATCGGGCTGGTGCTCGCGTACGGATCCGAATAGCCGCACGCGGTCGCCGTCAGCACGACGCCGGCCACCAGCCACGCGAAACGCCACCTCACGAAACGCTGATGTCGATCGACTTCATTGTGTCGCCGACCTGGATCTTGTCGATCACATCCATCCCTGAGGTGACCTCGCCGAAGTGGTTGTACACGCCGTTGCTTGCGAGGAACGGTGCGTCGCCGAGGGTGATGAAGAACTGGGACCCGCTCACGCCGGCCGCGCTTGATGCCATGCCGGCAGTTCCACGCGGCCATCGCGACGCGTTGCTCTCATCGGGAAGCTTGTAGTCAGGGCCGCCGGTGCCGTTGCCGAGAGGGTCGCCGCCCTGGACCACGAATCCTGGAACGACCCGGTGGAACGTCAGGCCGTCGTAGTAGCCCTCCTGCGCCAGCGCCACGAAGTTGTTGACCGTCTGGGGCGCGACCTTGGGGTCGACGAAGCTGATGACGAAGTCGCCGCGCGACGTGTGCACGGTGGCGCGGTACTTCTTGGCGGTGTCGATCGAGTTTGGTGGCGGCGTGTTGCGTCTAGCCATTGGGGGAGCAACACATTCTAGGAGTGTTCACCGCGAAGTGGCGGCGATGCCGCCTCCCACGAGGGGTCCGAGGAAGAAACCGAATGCGACGGAGCTCGCGTTGATGCCGAAGATCGTGCTCTGGACCTCGTTCGGGGCCTCCATGCCGATCATGGCCGCGGTCGCAGGCACGACCGTGCCGTTCAGCAATCCCGTGACGCCGATGATCAGCACTACGAGCGCCGCCGTCGGCGCGAATGGCAGCAGAGCGAGCGTCGCGGCGAGCAGAAGCGACGCGCCCGCGCCGGTGCGCACGAAGCCGAGGCGTTTCGTCACGCGGGTGTAGGCGATCGCTGCCCCACTGTTGGTGATGCCGGCCGCTCCGAACGCGAGACCCGCCGCGGCCGACGCCCCGCCGGCAAGCATCTCGTACAGCTTCAGCACGACCAGCTGCTGGCTCGCGCTCTGCACGAGCGTGACCAGGCCCTGGGCACCGACGAGCACCGCGAGCGCGCGCACGGTGCCAGGCCGCTGCCGGATCGTCGAGAGCATGCCGGGCCGCGTGCCTTCCCGCTTGCGCCGCTCGCTTTCCCTCACGACGAAAAGCACCGGGATCATCGACAGCATCAGCAGAATCCCGCCGCCGAGGAATACAAGCCTCAGGCCGACGGCTGCGCCTGCGAATCCGCCGATGACGGGACCGATGGCGCCACCGAGCGCGATCGATGACGTGAGCACTCCGAGCGCCCACCCGACACGCGGCCTCGGTGTCTCGGCAGCCACAAGCGCCGTCGCGGCGGCGACGGTGCCGCTGGTGGCGCCCTGCAGGAACCTGAGGATCACAAGCTGCAGGGGTGTCTGCGCGAAGAACATCAGGCCGACGGTGATCGCGCCGCCGACCATCGAGCGGATGAGCATCGGCTTGCGCCCTAGCCTGTCGCCGAGCAAGCCCCAGATGGGGCTTGCGATGGTCATCGCCAGGCCGGAGGCGCTGGCCGCAGCGGCGGTCCATAGGTCGAGGTCTTTTCCCGCGGAGACGTGCAGGTCCTGCGCGATGAAGATCGAAAGGAAGGGGTAGGCGAAGCTGAAGCCGAAGATGGCGGTGAACTCCGCGAACCACAGCGCGGCGAGGTTGCGCCGCCAGTCGACGGGCTTCGGTGCGCTCGCTGCGCTCAGCTCGACAGCAGCTCGACGATTCGGTCGGGCGTGATCGGGATGCGGTCGACTACCGCGTCCGGCTTGCGCTGGCGGATGGCGTCCTCGACGGCAGCGGAGATCGCGGCTGGAACCGGGATCGTTCCACTCTCGCCCGCGCCTTTGAAGCCCTCGGGGTTGGAGTCGGTAGGGGTTTCGATGTGCGTGAGGATTGGCGTCGACGTGACCTCGCCCGTGCTGACGATCGTGTAGTCGAGGAAGCTCGTGCTCTTCGGAGTGCCGTCCGCGTCGTACATCGCGGACTCGTACATCGCGTAACCGAGTCCGTGCGCGTAGCCGCCGATGAGCTGACCGTCAAGAGTCAGCGGGTTGATCGTCTTGCCAGTGTCGTGGGCGATCACGTAGCGCAGCACATCGACATGGCCGGTATCCGGGTCGACGGCGACGATCGCAGCGTGGCACCCGCTCGAGAAGGTGTTGGGGCGGGCGGGGTCAAAGGTCTCGAGCACTTCGAGGCCCTCGTCAGGAATGACGTCGGTGACCGGCACGCGGCGCGCTGGCGTACCGCGCACGGTGATCGCGCCGTCCTCGATCACCAGGTCCTGCGCGTCGGCCTCGAGCACCTCGGCGCCGCGATCGAGCAGCTGACGCCTCATCGCCGTGGCCGCACGTGAGGCTGCGTTGCCGACCTGGACGGCGCTCCGGCTCCCCGCCGTGAGAAGCGCGAATGGGACGTTGGCGGTGTCGCCGGCGGTGACCTTGATCTTGTCGAACGGCCAGCCGAGCCTGTCGGCCGCGACGAGGGCCGCCATGGTTTCGTGGCCCTGGCCGCCGGGCGTCGAGCCGATGTAGACATGCGCGATCCCGTCCTTCTGGAGCCGGACCTTCGCCGGCTCGCCGCGGCCAAACGCAGTCGACTCGACGCAGCAGGCGAAACCGATGCCGATGAGTTTTCCATTCGCGGCGGGCTTGGTGCCGATCTCCTCGACGGCGACGTCGAGGAGCTTCGGGTAGTCGCCGCTGTCGTAGACGTATCCGCCGCGACCTGCGGGCAGGCCGGTGGTGTAGGGCATCTGCTCCGGCGCGATGAGATTTCTGCGCCGCAGCTGGGCGCGATCCATCTTCAGCTCCGTGGCCAATGCGTCCATCGCTCTTTCGATCGCGTAGTTGCCGAGCGGCCGGCCGCCGCCGCGGATGAAGCCGGTGGGGCAGGTGTTGGTGTAGACGAGCACGGCCTCGATGTCCATCGCAGGGAGGACGTAGGCCGAGATCATATGGCCGATGATGATTCCGGGCTGGCCGGCTCCCGAGCCGGCGTAGGCGCCGACGTCGTGGACGATCCGGCCCCGCAATCCGCGCAGCTTGCCGTTTCTGTCAGCGGCGATCTCCAGATCGATTGCGCTGCCGTGCGCCTGCGCGGTGGTGGCTCCGTCCTCGCTGCGGCCGGCGGTCCATGTCGCAGCCTTCTTGAGGCGCCACGCGACGAGCGCGGTGAGCACCTCTTCCGGGAAGACCATGCCCTTCGCGCCGAAGCCGCCGCCGACATCCTCGGCGATGACACGGACTTTCTCCTCGGGCAGGCCTGTCACTGAGGCGATGGCGTTGCGGACGCCGAAGATGCTCTGGGTCGAGGTCCATACCTTCAGGCCGCCAGTCTCTACGTCATAGCCCGCCGTGACGCAGCGTGGCTCCATCGCGCCGCCCGCCACGCGTTCGGTCCTGAGGCTCACTTTCGCGACCACTGAATCGGCGGCGAAGGCGGCGCCGATGTCGCCGAACTGCGTCGCGGTCGAGCTGGCGACGTTGCTCTTCATCTCGCCGTGCACGAGCGGCGCGCCGCCGGCGATGGCGTTCAAGCCGCCAGCAACTGCGGGCAGCGGATCGAGCTCCGCCAGCATCGCCTCGACGGCGTCGTGCGCGCCGTAGTTGGTTTCCGCGACCACCAGCGCGTACGCCTCGCCGGCGTAGTTGACCTCGTCGCGGTTCAGGATCGGGCGGCCGCGCTGGTCCAGGCCGGGCGGGCCGAAATCACTGAGCCCCGGAGCGATCTCGGGCAGGTCGTCGGCGGTCCACACGGCGACGACGCCTGGCATCTCGGTCACTCCGCTGCGATCCACTGCGCGGATGCGCGCGTGCGGCACTGGCGAGCGGCAGAAGGCGACGTGGAGGGCGCCCTCGGGCCTGATGTCGTTCGCGTATCGGCCCTGCCCGGTGATGAGGCGCCGGTCCTCGACGCGCCGCGTGCTGCGGCCGATGTGTTCGGGCACGGAACTAGAATATTGATTCCGCACCACGCACTCGCGGAGCCACGGGCGGCCCTCGCCGCGGGCGGCTAGCTCAGTTGGAAGAGCGCCAGCTTGACATGCTGGAGGTCGGGGGTTCGAAACCCTCGCCGCCCACCATCATCAACGGGTTGCGGCACAATCGCGTCCGGCGGTTCCGGGTCAGCGGTTTGGGCACCACAGCGCGTGGCCCCCACGCCGCCCGCACGACCAGCAAGGCTCACTTGGGTCATGAGGGTCAAACAAGGCGAGGCTCGACCAGACAGCAGCGACCCGACGCCACCGGGATCCAATCGTCAAGATCAGACTGCGGCTCACTCGTCGCATGTCAGCGAACTCCGCCCATATCGTAGGTGGTCAAGTGCCTGCCCGAAGTTCGTATGAGGCGCGACCGCAGAACTGGTAGCCCGGGCGGGATTCGAACCCGCGATTCCCGGCTTGAAAGGCCGGTGTCCTAGTCCACTAGACGACCGGTCGAAGTGCAGGTGGGGCCCGGTGGAGCTCCCGCTCGATCCTTCCAGCCCCACGACCTGGCCCTGGGTCACGGGCTGGCCGACCTTGACCAGCGCGGTCGAGAGATGGCCATACAGCGTGTCGAATCCTCCCGCGTGGGCGATGACCACATAGTTGCCGTAACCGGTGGTGGTGCTCCCTACCAGCGCGACAACGCCATCGTCGGCGGCAACGACAGGTGAGCCGAACGGCTCGACCAGGTCGATGCCGGTGTGAAAGTGCGGATAAGAGCCGTATGGGGGCTCGAACCAGTACGAAGTGGGCCCGAATCCCTGCGAGATTTGAGCCTTCGGCTCAGGCCAGATGAAGCGATATCGCGTCGAGTGGCCGGCGCTGGTTGGAATCTGGCCCAGGCTGTTGGATTGGAGCCACAGCTGCAGCTGCGCCCACACTGACTGCATGGCCGCCGCGATGATCGCGTCCTCCTGCTGCTGCAACATGTCGGTCACCTGCTGGGCCAGCTGCGCCGACTGGTGGTTCAAGCGGCTGATCTCCCAGCGCGTTTCCGCGATCTTCGTCTCCAGGTCCGCCATGGCCTTGGCCTGCTGAGCTTGCAGGGCCCTGAGCTGAGCGAGCTCGGCGGTGAGCCTGTCGCGTGTCGTGACCTCTTCATCGCGTGCGGTCTGTTCTCTCTCGCGCTGCGCCTGCAGGTCCGCCAGATCGCTGTCGAGCGATGACTTGAGCGTGGCTGCGCGCGAGCCGGCGACGTTGAGATCCACGACGCGGGTGAAGAGATCGCTGAGACTCTTCGCCTCGGCCAGCATCAGCAACGTCGAGCCCGGCGACTCATACACCGCGCGGGCGAGCTGGCGGAGCTGGTCGCGCTCCGTCTGGATCCTTGTCGACAGAACGACTTCGAGTCGCTGCGCCTGGGCGATCTGGTCCTCGAGGTCGGCGATCTTGGTGTTGGCGTCGCTGATGTCGGACTGGACCGCCTGCTGCTGAACGGCGTTGTCCTGTAGCGACTGTCGCAGCTGTATCTGCGCGGCCAGCGCGTCGGCCAGGTTGCTTCCAAGCTGCGCGCGGATCTGGTTGATGAGGGCCAATTCCTGCTGCGGGTCCGGTGGTGGACCGCTGTCAGCACTGACAGCCGCGTTCTCCGCGCTGACCAGCAGCAAGACTGTTGCGACCGCGACGAGCGCTTTCCTCATGTCTCCATGTGCCTTCGAAGGCTGATCAGCGATGAGCCCGAGCCGAGGGTGACGCCCGCCACCAGGACGCCCACCGCAGCCACGACGACTGTTGCCACGGTCACGCCTGGGGCGAACTCGGCGAACCCGCTCGAGCCGGCAGTGATGGCGCCGGCGCCGAGGCCGAAGGTGACCACTCCTGCGACCAGGCCGGCCAGCGCCCCCGTGATCGCACCTTCGACGATGAAAGGCCCGCGCACCATCCATCGGGGTGCTCCGACCAGCTGCATGATCGTGATCTCGTCACGCCGCGCGTGGATGGCCGCCTTGATGCTGTTCGCGGTCACGGTGATCGCGACGAATCCCAGCAGACAGAGGAAGGCCAGGCCCGCGACGGCCAGGCCGAAGACGACCTGCTGGATGCGCTGATAGGCGCCCGGGTCGTAGGACGTCGGA
>VBFW01000163.1 GCA_005880525.1 Chloroflexota bacterium
CGGCAGCGAGAAGCGGCGGCCCTTGGCGCCGGCCATCAGGATCACGGTGCCGAAGCTCGCGGCGCGGCCGATGCAGACCGTCGAGATCGTCGATCGCACGTACTGCATGGTGTCGTAGATCGCGAATCCGGCCGTCACGGAGCCGCCTGGCGAGTTGACGTAGATCTGGATCTCCTTGTCCGGGTCGTCGGCGGAAAGGTAGATGAGCTGCGCCACGACCAGGTTGGCGACCACGTCGTCCATGGGCCGGCCGATCAGGATGATTCGGTCCTTCAGCAGCCGGGAGTAAATGTCGAAGCTGCGCTCGCGGTTGCCGCCCTCGTTCTCGGTGACGGTGGGGATGTACGCCACTGCCGGCAATAGTACGGCGGCCCCTCCCCAGCCCCTCCCCCCGAGGCGGGAGGGTGCCATGAACTCCGTCCCCGATAATTTGGTCATTGGCACGCGCTGCAGCACTTGCCCCTGCCGACTTCTTCGCTGGCGTGCGCAAGGGGCTGAGGGCCCGGCTGCCGGCCGAGCTTCGCGGCTTTGAGCTGATGCGCGGTCACAGCCGCCTGCTGAAGCTCCACTACGGTCATCCCGAGCTGCATTTCGAGGCGTGGCACCACACCGGCGACGGCCGGCTGGAGGTGGGACTCCATTTCGAGGGCACCGCGCAGCAGAACGTGCGAGCCTTTGATTTCTTCCGCGAGCATATGGTCGAGGTGAAGGCGGCGCTGCGGCGCGCGGAGCTCGAGCCGTGGGACCGCGGGTGGTCGAGGCTGTATGAGACGCTGCCCGCCACCGTGCTCGACGAGCGCGTGATGACCTCGGCCGTGGACCTGATGCACGACTACATCACCGTGCTGCAGCCGCTGGTCGTGCGGTTCCTGGACGAGGCGGCCTGATGGATCCACGTGAGGCGCGCAACCTCATCCCGCTGACCGAGCACTACATCCACATGAACCACGCGGGCGTGTCGCCAATGTCCGAGCGTGGTCGCGCGGCCATCGAACAGCTGGTCGAGGCCATTCTCAACCGGCCGTATCGCGATCACCAGTCGCAGGACCAGACCGACCACGTGCGCGAGCTGGTCGGCAGGCTCATCAACGCCTCGCCGGATTCGATCACCTTGACGCGTAGCACCTCGCACGGCCTGTCCCTGCTTGCGCAGGGGCTGGACTGGTCGGCCGGAGACAATGTCGTCGGCGCGGATGGCGAGTACCCGGCAAACATCTACCCGTGGATGGCGCTCGAGCGCCGTGGGGTCGAGTTTCGGCGCGCAAAGCCTGTTGACGGACGGATCACGCCCGAGGCCGTGCTGGCGCTCGCCGACGCGCGCACACGCGTGGTCGCGCTTTCGCATGTGGAGTTCTGGAACGGATTCCGCGTGGACATCGCGACCATCGGCGCCGAATGCAGGCGGCGGGGAATCGTGTTCGCGGTCGACGTGATGCAGAGCGCCGGCGCGTTGCGCGTCGACGTCGAGGGCATGTCCATCGACTGCTGCGCAGCCGGCGCGGGCAAGTGGCTGATGGGACCGCCGGGAGTCGGCTTCGCCTACTTCTCTCCCGAGCTTCTGGAGCGAGTTTGGCCGGCGGTCGTTGGCTCCGGCTCGGTCGCGGGCTACGAACGCTACTTCGACTATGACCTCACGCTGCGCCCGACCGCGCGCCGATTCGAGGAGTCGGTCGTCTCATTGCTGGATACCGCCGCGTTCGCCGCCGCGATCGACCTGCTGCTCGAGGTGGGCGTCGACGTGATCCAGGAACGCGTGCTGAACCTTGCCGAGCGACTGGCGAAGGGACTGGCAGAACGCGGCCACGAGATCATCGAACCATGGCCCCGATCGCGCGCGGAAGCGTCAGGTATCGTGTCCTTTCGCAAGCCGGGGGCGTCCGCGCAAGAGGTGCTTCGCGACCTCAACGCAGCTCACATCGTCGCTCGCATCCATCGCGACTTCGTGCGGCTTTCGCCCCACTTCTACAACACGTACGAGGAGGTTGAGCGAGTGCTCGAGGTGCTGGCCCCGGAGACCGTGATCGGATGAGAACTGTCGAGGTCACCGACGCCCTTCAGGAATACATGGACAGCCTCGTGCTGCCGCGGGACAAGGTGCTCGCGCGCATGGAGGAGGAGGCCCATCGCGAAGGCATCCCGATCGTGGACGAGCAGGAGGGCGCGCTGCTGAGCCTGCTGGTGCGGATCGCTGGCGCTAAGCGCGTGCTCGAGCTCGGCACCGCCACCGGCTACAGCGGCATCTGGCTCCTGCGCGGCACCGACGGCGGCACGCTCACGACGTACGAGATGGACAGGGAACGGGCACGGCGGGCGCGCAGCAACTTCTCCGATGCCGGCCTGGGCGACAGGGCTCTCGTGCTGGAGGAGGACGCGGTCAAGGGCCTCGAAAAGCTCGACGCGCGGTTCGATGTCTGCTTGTGCAGCCGAAGAACCAGCAGGCGCGCAACGTGCGCCGCTACAACGAGCTCGTGGCGAATGATCGGCGCCTCGAAGGCGTCGTCGTGCCGATCCGCGACGGGTTGTCGATCGCCCGGGTCAGGGACTGACCGTCCCTCCCCACGGTGTGGGGAGCTAGGAGGGAAGGGCGGTGCTTGCTGCTGCGTCTTGCTTCGGCAGGTACTGATCCGCTCGGCCGAGCGCGGTGAAGGCAAAGAACAGCGGGATGACGAACATCAGCGCGCCAACACCGGCAAACACCAGCGCCACGTTGTGCGTGAGCTGGATCAGGTAGCCGCCGGCCAGCGAGCCGAGCGGCATTGCTGAGAAGGCGAGCAGGCCCGCCACGCTCAGCACCCGGCCGAGCATGCGGTTCGGGACGATCGCCTGGCGCAGGCTGAAGGTGTTGATGTTGAGCAGGCTCAGGAGCCCTTCGCGCAGAAGCACGAGCGGCAGGGCGAGCCAGAACCACGGGATGGCCGCAAAGACCATCGTGCACAGTCCGCCGAGTGACAGGCAGCCGATGACGACGACGCTGAACGAATAGCGCTTGCGGAGCCATCCCGCCCCCAGCGAGAAGATCACCGCCCCGACGCTGCCGGCGGCGAAGAAGAGCCCCAGCTCGAAGTTGCTCGCATGCAGGCGTTCTTTCGCATAGAGCACGCCCTGGGCGTAGATCGTGACGTTGACCAGGTTGAACAGCATCATCAGCAGCGAGACGTTGCGCAGCACTGGGTGGGTGACCACGTAGCGAAGCCCTTCTCCGATGTCAGCCAGGATCCTGGTCGCCGGCCGGGTCTTCGGATCAGCAGTGTTGAAGCCGGCCTTGATCGATGCCAGGGCGCCGGCCGAGAAGGCATAAGAGATGGAATCGACGACCAGCAGCGCCGGCACCGAGATGACGCTCGCGATCGCGCCGGCGATGGTCGGCCCGAGTACCTCTGACGTCTGGTAGCTCGCGTTGATGCGTCCGTTGGCGGTGACGAGGTCGTGCTGTCCGACCAGGCTCGGGATGGCGGTGAACTCCGCCTGCTCGAAGATCAATCCCAGGGACGAGGCCGCGAACTGGACGGCGTAGACCCAGTACACGTTCAGCATGTGGAACCACGCCAGCGCGGGGATGGTGAGCATCACCAGCGCAAGCAGGACGTCGACAGTGATCATCAGCCGCTTGCGGTCGACCCGGTCGACCCACGCGCCGATGAACAGCCCAAACAGCAGGTGAGGCAGCGCAAACGTGAAGGTCGTGATCGCGAGGCTGATCGGCGAATGAGTGAGCTGAAAGACCAGCAGCGGCAGCGCGAACCCTGAGAAAGCGCTCCCGAGCACCGAGATGGTCTGCCCGGTGAAGAACTTCCAGAAGTCAGAGCGCGGGCGCACCGGCGCATGTTATCTGGAAGATGTGAAGGCACCGCCCGAAGGCCTTGATGAGACCGCATTGAGCATCGCGGTCGCTGATCGCTGGCGCATCGATGTGGAATCGATGAGCTACGAAGCGGTCGGCGGCGGCAGCCATCACTGGCTCCTTCGCAGCGCCGGCGTGGGTTACCGCTTTCTGACGGTGGACGATCTCGGCACCAAACCATGGCTGGGCGCCGACCACGATTCCGCCTTTGCCGGCATGGAGGCTGCATTCGGAACCGCGCGCATGCTGCGTGCTTCAGGCCTTGACTTCGTGGTGGCCCCGATTCCAGCCGCCGACGGCGCGGTGGTGACGCGGCTCGATGGAAGATTCAGCGCGGCGCTCTTTCCATACGTCGCCGGCCGAACCGGGATCTTCGGCGAAGAGTTCGGCCGGCGCGACCGGCTGGAGCTGTGCGAGCTGTGGGCAAAGCTGCATAACGCGACAACGGTCGTGCGGGACGTGGCCCCGCGGCGAAGCCTCGACGTCCCCGGCCGGGCCGACCTCGACGACGCAATGAGAGATGTCGACAGTCGATGGAACGGCGGTCCCTACTCAGAGCGCGCTCGAGAATGGCTCGCGGCGAACCGCGATCTCGTCACAACATCCCTCGAGAGGTACGACCGGCTTGCCGGCGAGGTCGCCAACAGAGAGTTCGTGATCACCCACGGCGAGCCTCATGGAGGCAACCTGATCCGAACTGAGGACGGCTTGTGCCTGATCGACTGGGACACCGTCGCCCTGGCGCCACCAGAGCGGGATCTGTGGATGCTCGACGACGGAACCGACGCGGGCCTGCAGGTATACACCGAGGCGACCGGGCACGCGATCGATCGATCAGCCCTGGACTTCTACCGCCTGGCCTGGTTGGTCACCGATGTCGCAGCATTCACGACCGCGCTCCGACGACCCCACACCGATGACGGCAACACCGCACACGCATGGAGGGCTATTGGGATCACGGGCGAGAGCCTCAGCTCGATGCTTTGACGGCCTCGTCACCCTCGATCCAGTAAGTCCCGTCCGCGGCGTGCTCCTTCTTCCAGATCGGCACCGACTCCTTGAGCCGGTCGATGCCCCACTGGCACGCGGCGATCGCCGCCGCGCGGTGCGGCGCGGATACCGAGACCACCACCGATGCCTCGCCGATCTCCAGACGCCCCGTGCGATGGGCCATCGCCACGCGCGTCTCGGGCCAGCGATCCGCGATCTCGTCGGCGATCTTGCGCATCTGCGCAGTGGCCATCTCGGCGAACGCCTCGTACTCGAGATGCGTCACCGTCCGGCCGCGAGATGTGTCGCGGACGATGCCGGTGAAAGTGCTGATCGCGCCGGCTCGGGCGTGCGTGACTGCGCTCTCTGCGCGCCTGGCGTCCAGCGGTTCGGTCGTGACCTCAAACATCACCCCCACTTGACCCCGCAAACTCAGAGCCTCCGGCGTGAGTTTGCGGGGACCCCTGGGACGGTGTTGGCGCCGCCGCTCACGGGCGGGATGAACGCGACCTCGTCGCCCTGGCCGACCACTGCGTCCCAGTCGGAGAACTCCTGGTTGATCGCCGGTCGCACGGCATCGAGGTTGGATTCGAGCGCAGGGTGCGCGCGCCGCAGCGCGGCGTACACGTCCTCCACCGTCGAGCGCTCGGGCACCTGGACGGTCTCCGCATCGATGCCGGCCTGCTCGCGCAGCCGGGCGAAGAGTCGGGTGTGGATCGCCACCGCCACGGTCATCGACTCCATCTTAGGTAGCCACGAACACGTGGACTTCTTTGCCGGCGTCGAGCGCGCGCTCGACAGTGGAGCGCGTGCCCTTCGAGCTGCCATCCCAGAACGCCACCAGCACATCGCACGCGTCGACCAGCCGCTGGTTGCGCGCGGCTGACTTCGACGCGTCCGCCACCTCGTCGAACGAGGCGGGCATCACATTCACGGGCAGACCGCGCGTGCGCGCGGCCCTGGTCGCAGCCGCGTCCACACCGCTCGCGCTGCCGGTGATGATCGACGAGCCGGAAGGAAGGTTCTTCACGTAATCGCTGACGCGGTCGGGGTCGGCAAAGTGCCGGCTGCCGACGATCGCGACGCGCACTGCCGTCTAGCCTGCGCTGGACGCGCTCTTGCCGATGTTGCTGATGTTCTCCTCGAACATGCCGCGCAGCTTGGCCGCCGACCGGTCGTAGTCGTCGGGGTCAGGCCAGCTGTCGCGCGTGTCGAGCACCTCGCGCGGCACGCCGGGAACGCGGTTGGGGATGTGCAGCCCGAAGATCGGGTCGACGTGCGTGTTCACGCCGCGAAGGTCGCCGTTCAGAACGGCGCTTACGATCGCGCGGGTGTGCGCGATCGACATCCTTTCGCCCACGCCGTACGGCCCGCCGACCCAGCCCGTGTTCAGCATCCACACGTCGACGTGGTGGCGCTTCACACGCTCGATGAGCATGTCCGCGTACCGCTCGGGCGGCAGCACCAGGAACGGGGCGGCGAAGCAGGTGCTGAAGATGGGCTCCGGCTCGGTCACGCCACGCTCGGTGCCCGCGACCTTGGCCGTGTAGCCGGCAAGGAAGTAGTGGCGGATCTGGTCTTCGTCCAGCCGCGCGACCGGCGGAAGGACGCCGTATGCGTCGGCGGAAAGGAACATCACGTTGTGCGGGTGGCTCCCCACCCCGGTGAGAATCGCGTTGGGGATCAGGTCGACCGGGTACGCCGCTCGCGTGTTCTCCGTCTTCTCGTCCGAGTCATAGTCCGGCACGCGCGTGCGCGGATCGAACACCACGTTCTCCAGGATCGTGCCGAAGCTTTCCGTGGCCGCGTAGATCTCCGGCTCCGAGTCCTTGCGGATGCGAATCGTCTTCGCGTAGCACCCGCCTTCGAAGTTGAAGACCCCGCGGTCGGACCAGCCGTGCTCGTCGTCTCCGATGAGGCGGCGCGACGGATCCGCCGACAGCGTCGTCTTGCCTGTGCCGCTCAGACCGAAGAACAGCGCCACGTCGGAGCCGTCGATGTCGGTGTTGGCCGAGCAGTGCATCGGGAAGACGCTCTGCGCGGGGAGCAGATAGTTCAGCGCGGTGAAGATCGACTTCTTGATCTCGCCGGCGTAACCCGTGCCGCCGACGAGCACGATCCGCCGTCCGAGATTGACCAGGATGAACGTCTCGCTGTGCGTCCCGTCGCGCGCAGGGTCGGCCTTGAACGAGGGCAGCGAGATGACGGTGAAGTCGGGTTCGAAGCCCATGAGCTCGTCGGCGTTCGGCCGGATGAACAGATTGCGCGCGAACAGGCTGTGCCACGCCATCTCCGAAACCACGCGCACGCGCAATCGGTACCGGGGGTCGGCGCAAGCGAACACGTCCTGCGTGTAGACCTCATGCGCGTCGACGAACTCCTGCATGCGGCGCAGCAGGGCGTCGAAGCGATCGCTGCCGATGGGCTGGTTGCCGGGATGCCACCAGATCGCGTCCTGGCTCGTCGGCTCCTTGACGAAGAACTTGTCCTTGGGCGACCGGCCTGTGTGCTTGCCGGTCTCGGCGGTGAGCGCGCCGGTCGAGACGATCGCCGCCTCGTCGCGGCGGATCGCGTGCTCATACAGGGCGGCCGGGCCGAGATTGCGCCTCTCTGTGGCGACTTTGTCAGTGATGGCCATGCTTGGTCTTCAGGATAAGCAATCAGTTAGTCAGCACCGTGCCGCGCCTGGCGCGCGAACAGGCCCGGAGCGAGGCCTACGCGATACGGGCCCGGCGGGAACTGGCCCGGCGTCGCTGCCGGCCGCTCACGTAGTCGACCAGGATGTATTCGCCCAGGTGCTCCGGCGAGACGAAAAACGCCCTTCCCTTGTTGATGCGCGTCATCTGGTTGATGAACTCGGTCAGGTACGGCCCGCGCTCGAGCATGAACGTGTTGATCACGATCCGGTCGCGCGTGCAGCGTCGAACCTCGCGCAGCGTCTGCTGGATGGTCTTGTAAGTGGGCGGGTAGGCGAAGTACGCGCGCCCGTTGTCCTCGAGATGGGCGGTCGGCTCGCCGTCCGTGATCATGATGATCTGCCGGTTGCCGCGGTGCTTCGCCAGCA